>CANHKG010000001.1 GCA_947460455.1 Rhodospirillales bacterium
GACCGGCGAGGACCTGTTCCGCCTGGTCCGCAACGTGCTGATCCAGGAGATCGCGCACCATTTCGGATGGTCGGACGCCGACATTGAGCGGCTGGAGAGGGATGAGTAGCCGGTTCATGCCGCACCCCGTGTAGCGAGCCCGATCCGGCCTGCGCGGCATCACCGCCGCCTGGTCCACCCGGTATCCCGGCATTGCGGGGTACGGCGGCGTTGCGGGAAGTCGGGCTGCTGGGCACCGTCGGGGCGGCTGCCGCGCTATGGGGCCAGGGCGAATCGTTACGATTTGCGGCAGTCGGTTGCATTGTTAATCGATTGAGGGTCACCCTCCGCGCGCCGCAGACACGCGGCCAATAGCGCAAGGGCCCGCATGCTGAATCTCTCCCCGATCACGGGTGCTCCGTGATCGGCCCACTGCTTTCGCCCATCCCTGATTCGGCCTGGTTCACCGCCGGGCCGCGCCCTGCCGACCAGGCGCTGCCAGAAGGACTGCCTGGGGGACTGCCGAAGCCGGCGATCGATGCCGGTTGGGCCGGGCGTGCCCTCCTGACCCATCTCGCCGGCCATGCCGCGCGCCAGCCGCGGGCGATCGCGATTGCCGATGGCGCCCATACCCTGGACTTCGCCGCGCTCTATGCTTCGGCCTGCCGGCTGGGCGCGGCGCTGCGCGCGGCGGCTTGGGCAGAGGGCGCGGTGGGCGTGTTGCTGCCCAACGATGCGCGCTATCTCGTTGCCATGTTCGGCTGCCTGGCGGCCGGGCGGCCCTGCATGCTGCTCGACCCGCATCAGCCCGGTGCCATGCTGTCTGCCGGCATCGCCGCCGCGGGCCTCGTGGGCGTGGTCGCCACGCCGGAACTGGCGGCGCGGCTCGATGGCGCGGTGCCGGTGCTCGATCCCGCCGCGGCCGTCGCATGGCCGCCGGCGGACCCGGTGCTGCTTGATCCCGCCGCGCCGGTGTTCATCGTCTCCACCTCCGGCAGCACCGGCGCGCCCAAGGCGGTGGTGCAGATCCAGCAGACCATCCTGGCCAACTATGCCCAGCGGATCCGCCAGCTTCGGCTCGGCCCGCAGGACCGCGTGGCGGTGATCGGCCCGCCCGCCACTGCCGGCGCGGTGTCGCACCGGCTTTATGCCCTGATGGCCGGGGCCGGGCTGGTGCTGCCGGACCCGCAGGCGCGGGGGCTTGGCGGCGTGCTGGAGCAGGTGCGGCACGCCCAGGCCAGCGTGCTGCATGCCACGCCGCGGCTGCTGACGGTTTTGGCCGGGCTGCCTGCCGCGCGTGCCGCCTTCGCGGGGCTGCGGCTGGTGATGCTGGGCGGGGATGCGCTGCTGCAGGCCGATCTCGCCCTGATCCGGGCCGCCCTGCCGCCGGGGTGCCGCGTGAGCTACGGGCTGAGCCTGAGCGAAGCGGCGCGGGTGGCGGGCTGGTTCGTGCCGGAGGAGGACCGGCACGACCCCGTGCGCGTGGGCTCCGGCTACATCAATCAGGGGGTGGAGGTGGCGATCCTCGATGAGGCGGGCCACCCCGTGGCGCCCGGCGAGGCGGGCGAGCTGGTGGTGCGCACCCCCTTCGCCGCGGCGGGCGACTGGGTGGCCGGCCGGATGGTGGCGGCACGCTTTCCGACCGATCCGGCCCATCCCGGCAAGCGCATCTACCACACCGGGGATATCGGGCGGCTTGCGCCCGATGGCGTGCTGGTGGTGCTGGGCCGGCGCGACCGGATGGTGAAGATCGCCGGCCAGCGCGTGGAGCCGGCCACGATCGAGATGGCCCTGCGCGGCCTGCCCGGCATCGCCGATGCCGCCGTGCTGGCGCGGCAGGTGGCGGGCGAGGTGCGCCTGGCGGGGTTCGTGGTGCCGTCGCCCGATGCGGCGGCGATGACCGACACGGTGCTGCTGCGCGGCGTGCGCGCGGCGCTGCACGGGAAGCTGCCCGCGGCGATGATCCCGGCCAGCCTGCACCGGATCGACGCGGTGCCGCTGACCGGTGCCGGCAAGCGCGATGATGCGGCGCTGGCCGCCCTGGTGGGACCGTGAAGCGGCATTGCCTGGCGGCGCTGTTGGCGGGCCTGCTGGTGAGCGCCGGGCCGGCCGCCGCCCAGCCTCGGCCAGCGGCGGATGGGCGTGTTGCGGCGGGGCGGCTGGTGGTGGGCCTCTCCGTTGCGCCCTCGGGGCTGGACCCGCACGCCTATGCCGCCAACAGCGACAGCGCCGTACATGCCAACATCTACGAGGCGCTGGTGCGGATCGACCCTGCCGGCGCCGCCGCCCCATCCCTGGCCACGGGCTGGAGCGTCGCCGAGGGATTCGCCTGGGACATCGCGTTGCGCCCTGGGGTGGTGTTCCACGACGGCACGCCGTTCACGGCACAGGATGTGGTGGCCAGCTTCGCACGGGCATCCGGCCTCAAGACCAGCCTGCGCGGCCTTGCCAGCAAGCTGCAGCCGATCACCCGGGTGGACGTGCGCGGCCCGCACGCGCTGCGCCTTTACACTGCGGGCCCCGCGCCAACCTTGATCGCCGATCTCGCCAAGGTGCCGATCCTGCGCCGGAGTGCGGCCACCGTTACGGAGCCGGAGGCATTCAACAGCCTGCGCGAAGCGATCGGCACCGGCCCGTTCCGCGCCGTTGGCTACGTGCCGGAGGCTTCGCTGGAACTGGCCCGCCATGCCGGCTGGTGGGGCGGGGCGCAGCCATGGGCCACGGCGGCGCTGCGCTTCATCCCGCGCGATGCGGTGCGCGCCGCCGCGCTGCTGGCCGGCGACCTCGACGTGATCGAGAAGGTCTCGGCCGCCGATGCGCAGATGCTGGCGGGACGGCGGGATTTCACGCTGGCGCGGGCGTCGGCGGCAAGCGCGGTCTATGTCATTCCCCATGTGGCCCGCGAGGAGGGCGGGGCCTTCCTGGCCGGCCCAGGCGGTGGGCCGCTGGCGACCAATCCGCTGCGCGACCGGCGGGTGCGCCAGGCGCTGTCGCGTGCCGTGGCGCGCCCGGCGCTGACCGAGCGGCTGTTGGCCGGGGCGGGCATTCCCGCCGGGCAGATCGCCCCCAACGACACGGCGCAGTTCGTGCCCGGTTTCGGCACCCCGGCGCAGGACCTGGCCGCCGCCCGCGCGCTGCTGGCCGAGGCAGGGTTCGGCGAGGGCTTCCGGCTGACGCTGCATGGGCCCTCTGACCGTTATGCCGGCATCACCCAGGTGGCCGAGGCGCTGGCGCAGATGTGGTCGCGCATCGGGGTGGCGGCACAGGTGGAGACGATGCCCTGGAACATGCTGGCGCGCCGCGCCGGGCGGGGCGAGTTCGCCGCCCTGCTGTTCGCCTGCTGCGCCAGCACGCTGGACACGCTGTCTGTCACCCGGGACCTGCTGGCCAGCAA
Source organism: Rhodospirillales bacterium (assembly GCA_947460455.1). Lineage (GTDB taxonomy): Bacteria > Pseudomonadota > Alphaproteobacteria > Acetobacterales > Acetobacteraceae > CAMDGX01. Next base: position 3,374 of record CANHKG010000001.1, read on the forward strand.
CGATCCCGCCCGCAGCCTGGGCGTCAGCAATTACGGCCGCTACGCCAACCCGGCACTGGACCGGATCCTGGAGGAGGGGCTGACGAGCTTCGATCCGATGGTGCGGGCCCGTGCGCAGCGCGAGGCGGCGCAGGTGCTGGCGGAGGACGTGCCGCTGGTGCTGCTCTACCACCCCGTCAACATCTGGGCGGCTCGCGCCCCGGTGGTGTACGAGGCGCGGCTGGATGGGCTTTCCCCCGTGACCGGTGCGGCGCGCGGGCCGGGTGATGTGGGAGTGCGGCCGAATGCCTGGCCCTGATGTTGCTGAGACGCTGATTGTTCCGCCCCAGGCCCCGCCCGGAGCGCTGCGGGATGTGACCTTCGCCGACCCGCATCTGCTGGTGCGGGGTGCCCGGGTGGAGCCTGAGCGGCGAGGCCACCTGCTCGTGTTCCCGCTCCAGCTTCCCTGCGGCGATCTCCGGCTGGTGTCGCGTCATGCACAGCCGGCGGCATTGGGGATCGGCGGCGATGTGCGCCAGCTCGGCCTGCGCGTGCGCGAGCTGCGCGTGGTGCGGGGGGCGGAGGTGGTGGACGTGCCGCTCGGTCATCCCGATCTGCACGAGGGTTTCCATCCGCTGGAGGATGGCGTGGCACGCTGGACCACTGGCGATGCGCTGGTGCCGTCGCACCTGCTGGGCGATGGTACGGGGCCGGCGGAACTGCATCTGGCGGTGTGGTCGCTGCCGCGCTACCTGGCCGGGGAAACCGGCGATGCGGCGCTGTTCGCGCGGTTCGCGGCACTGGGCGACGATTGCGAGCTGGGGCTGGTGCAACGTGAATTCGGCGCCGAGCCGATGGACCTGCTGCGTTGGGTGGGCACCGACATCGCGCGGCTGATGCTGGGCCTGTGCCGGCGGTTCGAGGGGCTGGGCGACCCGGCGCGCACGCAGCTGTATTTCCGCGAGGATGAGAACGAGTACCGGCTGCGTGATCCGGTCTATCTCGGCATGCATACCTGGACCTTCGGGCGGCTGGCCGATCCGGCGGAGGAGGAGGCGATGCGGCTGGCCGGTGCGGCGCGGCTGCGGCTGATGCGGCGCAAGCTGCTGGCCGAGATCGAGGAAGGCCGGCGCATCCTGGTCTTCGCCTCCATCAAGCATGCGTTGCAGCGCGAGGCCTTCGTGGCGCTGCACGCGGCGGTGCGCGGCATCGGGCCGGCGCCGCTGCTGTGCGTGGCGCTGGCACCGGAGCGGGACATGGTTGGCCGGGTGGAGCGCCTGGGTGACGGGCTCTACCTGGGCTATCTTGACCAGTTCAGGTCGCCCACGACCGGGTTTTCCTACAGCACCTGGCGGCGCCTGTGCCGCGCGGTGGCCGCGCTGGTGGATGCCGATGTTTCCGCGCAACCGAAGGCTGATGCATGACCCTGATCCGCCCTCCCGCCCTGGAGCCCGCTGCGGTGCTGGAGGCCGTGGTCCGCATTCTGGAACAGGTGTCGCGGCGCCAGCAGCCAGGGTGCACGATGGATACGGAGTTGCACGCACTGGATGGAGTGGACAGCCTGCGGCTGCTGGAGACGGTGGCGCTGGCGGAGGAGCATTTCGGCGTGCAGGTCGATACCGGCGGGCTGGGCCAGATCGAGACGGTGGGGGATATCGTGCGGCTGGTGGCTTCGGGCCGGCGGGGCTGACCATGCTTCCTCCTGATGTCTGGCGGCAGGAGGGGGCGGTGCCGGCGGCGCGGCAGGCATTGTCGTTGCGGCCGTTGCTGGACGGCCTGGAGGAGGCCTGCCGGCATCCCGCGGGGCATGCGGCGATGGTGGGCACGGCTGGCCGGCTCTCGCGGCCCGATTTCATTCACATCGTGCGCCGGGTGGCGGCTGCGGTGCAGCGGCGTGTGCCGGTGGGGGCGCGGGTGGCGGCGTTCCTGCCGCAGACGCCCCAGGGCGTGGCGGCGTTGCTGGGCTGCGCCAGTGCCGGGCGTGTGTGCGTGGTGCTCAATCCCGCCGACCCGCCGGAGCGGCTGCGGCTGACGCTGGAGGATGCGGCACCGGCGGCGGTGCTGTTCGACGATGCGCTGGCCGTGCAGGTGCCCTGGCCGGCGGGGGCGGGGGCGATTGCGCTGTCGGACTGCCTGGCGGGGGATGGCGACGTGGCGGCGGCGCCGCATGATCCGGATGCACCGAGCATGATCCACTACACCTCCGGCAGCACGGGGCGGCCGAAGGGGATCGTGCTGTCTTCGTTCAACGTGATGGCGCGCGCTTCGATGATGATCGAGCGGCAAGACATGACCGAGCGGGATCGCTACCTGATCCCGACGACGATTTCCGATGGCTCCTGCGTGGCGGCGCATATCGCCGGCGTGCTGTGCGGCGGCACGCAGCTGGTGATCAGCTTCGCGGCCGAGGGGCCCGGCGGTGTGGTGCGGCTGGCGGCGCGGGAGGGGGCGACGATCCTGGCCGGGCCGACGGCGATGCTGCGGTCGCTGCGCAGCCTGGCGGCGATGCCTCAGGCGGTGGCACGGCTGCGGCTGCTGCGGATCGGCGGCAGTGGGCTGCCGGCGGATGACCTCGCCGCGTGGCGGGCGCTGCTGCCGGCGGGGTGCGGCATCAGCCATTCCTATGCCTCTACCGAGGCGATGGTGGTGAGCGACTGGTCGTTGCCGATCGAGCAGATCGCCGAGAGTGGCACGCTCAGCATCGGGCGGATGCTGCCGGGGGTGGAATACGCCCTGCTGGATGAGCAGGACCGGCCGGTGGCGGCGGGCGAGGCGGGGCAGATGGTGCTGCGCGGGCGGCAATTGGCGTTGGGCGAGTTGCAGGGCGGGCAGGTGGTGCCGGGGCGGATGCTGCCCGATCCCGCGCTGCCCGGCGCGCGGGTGTTCCGCACCGGGGATGTGCTGCGGCGGGACGCGGATGGCATGTTGCATTTCGCCGGGCGGGCCGACCGGCAGATGAAGGTGAATGGCGTGCGGCTGGAGCCGGCGGAGATCGAGGCGGTGCTGCGGGCGGAGCCCGGCGTGCGCGATGCGGCGGTGGTGCAGCTGGACGATGGCGCGCTGCACGGTTTCGTCGCGGTGCCGGAGCGGGATTGGGCGGAGGTGAAGCCGTTGCTGATCGCCCGGCTGCGCGACAGTGTTCCGACAGCGATGCGGCCGCGCCGGCTGCATGTGCTGCCGGCGCTGCCGCTATTGCCGAGCGCCAAGCATGACCTGGCGGCGCTGCGGCTTTTGGCCGCTCATACCGGCCCGTGTTGACCCATAAAGAGTGGGTCAACGCGGGCCGGTATGAGTCTTTGTTTTGCGCGCGGCCACCGGCCAGCCCCGCGCGCGATACCAGCCCGCGCAATGGCTGGTAGGGTCAGCCATTGCGCGGGCTGGTATCAGGCGTAGGCGCGGACCAGCGGGGCGATCTCGGCCAGGCGGGCCTGGGTGCGTTCGGGGCGCTGGTTGCCGAGGTGCAGCACGAGGCGATGCACGCCGACCTCCTCGTATTCGCGCATCGCGTCGATCGGCATGCCGGGCGGCGGGGTCATGATGATCTGGAATTCCGGCGGGCGTTTCTTGCCCTCCTTGGCGAAGGCGGCGTCGAGGCGGGCGATCATCTCCTTCGTGCCGGCGGGGTCGCGGCTGAAGCCGTACCAGCCGGCGCCGAAGCGCACGGCGCGGCGCAGGGCGGCACCGGCGTAGCCGCCGACGATGATCGGCACGTGCGGCTTCTGGATCGGCTTCGGGTCCAGGCGGCAGGTTTCGATGTTCACCCACTTGCCGTGGAAATCGACAACGGGCTCGGTCCAGAGGCGGCGCATGACTTCCAGGAACTCGTCGCAGCGGGCGCCGCGGTCTTCCCAGCTGTAGCCGCAGGCTTCCACTTCTTCCTTGTTCCAGCCGACTCCGATGCCGAAATCGATGCGGCCATCCGTCAGCCAATCCAGCGTGCACATTTCCTTGGCGGTGTACATCGGGTTGCGCTGAGGGACGAGCGCGACGCCGGTGCCGAGGCGGATGGTGCTGGTGGCCGCCGCGAGGAAGCCGAAGGTGGCGACCACATCGAGCATGCCGCCGCCCTCGGGGACCGGGATGCGGCCGTCCTTGCTGGAGGGGTAGGGGAAGGTGTTGCGGTCGAACAGCACCACGTGTTCGCCCATCCAGATGGAATCGAGGCCGGTGTCCTCGGCGCGGCGGCCGAAGTCGCGGATCATCGCCGGCGTGGCGAGCGGGGACATGAAGGTGGAGAAGATGCCGATCTTCATGGATGGGTCCTCCTGTGGTTTTGCGCGAGTGTGGGCGCAGCGCGGGGGGGTGGGCAACCGGCGTTTCGGGGCTAGATTGGGGGCAGGGGAGATCAATCCATGAAGTTCAGCTTTTCCGCCGAGCAGGAGGCATTCCGCGAAAGCCTGCGGGGGTATCTCGCGGAGCGGTCGCCGACCAAGGAGGTGCGGCGGCTGATGGAGACCGAGGCCGGCTGGGAGCGCGAGGGCTGGGCGCGGATGAATGCGGAGATGGGGCTCGCCGCCGTGCGAATTCCGGAAGCCTATGGCGGGCAGGGGTTTGGGTTCTCCGAGCAGTGCATCATGCTGGAGGAAATGGGGCGGGTGCTGCTGTGCGCGCCGTTTTTCGCCAGCGCGGTGTTGGCCGCCGGTGCGATCCTGCAGGCGGGGACCGAGGCGCAGAAGGCGGCGCTGCTGCCGGGGATCGCTTCCGGCGATGTGGTGGGCACGCTGGCCTGGGTGGAGGATTCCGGGCGCTGGGATGCCGAGGGGACGACGCTGTCGGCGGTGCGCGATGGCGCGGGCTGGCGGCTGGATGGGCACAAGAGCTTCGTGATCGACGGGCATACGGCGGATTTGATCGTGGTGCTGGGGCGCACGGCGGCTGGGCTTTCGCTGTTCACGGTGGATGGGGCTGCGGTTTCGCGGCGGGCGGTGCAGGGGATTGATCCCACGCGCAAGCTGGCGCGGCTGGCGTTTGCGGGCGTGCCGGCCGCGTTGCTCGGCGAGGACGGCGGGGCGGCGGGGCCGTTCGGGCGGGTGATGACCGAGGCGGCGGTGTGCCTGGCCAATGAGATGGTGGGCGGGGCGGAGCGGCTGCGCGAGGATGCGTTGGCCTACGCCAAGATGCGGATGCAGTTCGGCAAGGTGATCGCCGGGTTCCAATCCATGAAGCACAAGCAGGCGGACATGCTGATGGAGGTGGAACTGGCGAAGAGCGCCGCCTACTACGCCGCCGCGGCGCTGGATGAGGGCGACGCGGATGGGGCGGTGGCGGCTTCCATCGCCAAGGCGGCGGCCTCGGAGGCGTATCTGCAGACGGCGATTCATGCGGTGCAGATCCATGGCGGGATCGGGTTCACCTGGGACAACGAGACGCATCTCTGGTTCAAGCGCGCCAAGGCGAGCGAGGTGATGCTGGGCGATGCGACGCTGCATCGGGAGCGAATGATGCAGGCGATGGTGGAGGGCGCGTGATGAGCGAGGCGATGGGCAGCGAAGCGGGGGTGCGCGCCGAGGTTCGGGCCTGGCTGGCGGAGAACTGGGACCCGGCGCTGGGGCTGGTGGAGTGGCGGACGCGGCTGGCACATTCCGGCTGGGGCATGCCAACCTGGCCGACGCGGTGGTACGGGCGGGAGATGCCCGAGGCGATGGTGCCGGTGATCGAGGAGGAGTTTGATCAGGCGGGCGCCATCGGCGTGGCGCGGATCGGCATCCGCACGTTGGCGGCGGCGACGATTCTGGCGCACGGGACGGATCTGCAGAAGGAGAAATACCTGCTGCGGATCCTCACGGGCGAGGATACGTGGTGCCAGTTGTTCAGCGAGCCGGGCAGCGGCAGCGACGTGGCCGGTGCGGTGACGCGGGCGGAGTTCCAGGGCAACCAGTGGGTGGTGAACGGGCAGAAGGTGTGGACCACCAGCGCGCACAAGGCGCATTGGGGGCTGCTGCTGGCGCGGACCAACTGGGATGCGCCGAAGCATCGCGGGCTTTCGTATTTCATCATCGACATGAAGCAGCCGGGCGTTTCGGTTTCGCCGCTGCGGCAGATGAACGGGTTCGCCAGCTTCAACCAGGTGTTCCTGACCGACGCGATCGTGCCGCCGGAGATGATCGTTTCCACCGAGGGCGATGGGTGGACGGTGACCAACACCACGCTGATGCATGAGCGGCGCGGGGCGGATGGGTTGCGGGCGCAGCCGAAGGGGAGCGACCGGCCGGAGCGGATCTATGGCGAGGAGCGTGACGAGATCGCGGTCGCGCTGGAGCCGTATCGTTGGTACCCCTCCCGGGCCGGGCGGGTGGATTTGGTGTTGCCGCGGGCGATCGAGACCGGGGCGATCCATGATCCCGTGGTGCGGCAGGAGGTGGGCAAGCTGCTGGTGATGGCGCGCTGTGCCGAGTTCACGGCGCGGCGGGCGCGGGCGGCGAAGGAGCAGGGCAAGCCGCAGGGGCCCGAGGGGTCGCTGGGCAAGCTGGCGGCGAGCGTGGTGGCGCGGGCTGCGGCGCGGGTTCATACGCAGATCACCGGGGCGGGGGCGTTGCTGGCCGGGCCGGAGGCGGCTGCGGGCGGGACGGTGGCGGAGATTCTGCTGTCGGTGCCGGCGGTTTCGATTGCCGGCGGGACGGATGAGATCCAGCGGAACATCATCGCCGAGCGGGTGCTGGGGATGCCGCGGGAGCCGAGCGAGGATACGAAGAAGCCGTTCCGGGATGTGCCGCGGAATACGGTCGGATAAAGTTTCGATATTGCAACAATTTGGGCATGCCCTGGCGGGCCCCGTTCTCAGGCGAGGATGGGGCACGGCGGGGCGCGTGCGGTTGTGGGGCGTGCCTGGGGCTGGGCGCCGAGGTTGCGGGCGCGCCAGGTGGGGATGCGGCGGCAACGTGCCCCCCTCCGGCTCCCCCTGGCTTCACCGAGGCGAGAGAAGTAAGTTAGCAAGAAAGAAAGTGGCCACAGAGGCACAGAGACACAGAGGAGCAAGGCAAGGGAGAGAAAGTTGGCGGAACCGCTTCGCGTTCTGCCCTACACGGTTCGGAATAAATGAAGTTTTTTTGCTTCTTTTTGTTCACAAAAAGAAGAGTCTTTCTTAGTCCTGGTAGAGCCAACCTTCGGTGCGCGGCAGGAGGCGGGGTTTGTCGCCGGGCCAGATGGGGGTTCCGGCGAGGGTGGTGCCCCAGGCGGCGGCGACACCTTGGGCTTGGAGGCCGTCGGGCGCGGTGGCGCGGTAGGTGGTGTGGTGGTGGCCGTGGACGACCAGGGTGGCGCCCATGGCGCGGGCCAAGTCGTCCAGCACGTGCGCGCCGCTGCGGTGGCTGCTGGGGGCTTCGTGGGTGACGAGGATGTCGGCGCGCTTTGTGGCGAGGCGATCGATGTCTTCGGGCCAGATGGCCAGGGTGGCGAGGTTGCGGGCCAGGGCGGCGGTGGCATCCGGGCTCCAGCCGGGGCCGATGGTGGCCATGTCTGCTTGCAGTTGGTCTCGGCTGGTGAGGCGAGGTTTTTGGGGTGGGTTCCAGACGCGGGTGTGGAAGGTGCCGCCGAGGCCGGCGATGCGCAGGCCGGCGACTTCGATGACGCGGCCGTGCAGGGCGCCTTCCGCGGTGAGCGGGTTGCGGCTGGGGTCGGCCAGGTTGGCCCACATGTTGGGGCCGCCATCGGCATCGTGGTTGCCGAAGATCCAGTGCAGCGAGGCGCCGGCGGCGAGGATGGGGGCCACGTGGTGGTCGAGCGGCGCGGTGCATTCCATGTCGCCAAGCAGGATGACGTGGCGCGGCGTGCGGGGCTGGGCCTGGAGGCCGGCTTCGACGTGGTGCCAGTGGCGGTGGATGTCGCCCACGAAGACGATGTCGTGGCTGGGGTCGTGCAGCAGGCTCAGGGGAGGCGCTCCGGGGGTGAGGGCGAAGGGTAGGGGGGGCGGGGAGGGAGGGCAAGGCAGGGTGTTGGCGTGGTGGTGCCGGGCCGGTAGTTTGGGGGTTCGGGAGAAGGACGTTGGCGATGGACGTGATGGTTTCTGCGGGTGAGCGGGCGCGGGCAGTGGTGGAAGGGTGGCTGCGGCGGTTCAATGCGGCGCTGGAGGGTGGCGACGCGGCGGCTGTGGGGGCGTTGTTCCGCGACGATGGGCATTGGCGCGATATCGTGGCGCTGAGCTGGAAAATCGCGACGTGGAGCGGCGACGATGTTGCGGCTTCGCTGCTGGGCGGGGCGCAGGCGCAGGGGGCGCGGGAGTTCGAGGTGGACCCCATGCGCACGCCACCGCGCGAGGTGGAGCGGGCCGGGGAGCCGGCGGTGGAGGCGATCCTGCGCTTCACCACGCGCGTGGGCGTGGGCGCCGGGGTGCTGCGGATCAAGCTGGCGGATGCGGATCCGTTGCAGGCATGGACGTTGATGACCAGCCTGGATCACATCGCCGGGCATGACGAGGAGAGCGCCAGGGAGGCGCGCGAGGAGCCGGCTTTCGAGCGCGACTGGCAGGGGCCGAACTGGCTGGACAAGCGCGATGCGGCGCGGCGCTTCGATGACCGGGAGCCCGCCGTGCTGGTGGTGGGCGGCGGCCATGCCGGGCTGGCGGCGGCGGCGGCGCTGGGTGCGCTGAATGTCGATACGCTGGTGGTGGATCGCATGGAGCGCGTGGGGGACAACTGGCGGAAGCGCTACCACGGGCTGAAGCTGCACAACCAAGTGTACAGCAACCACATGCCGTACATGACCTTCCCGAAGACCTGGCCGCGCTACATCCCGAAAGACAAGATCGCGAACTGGCTGGAGACGTATGTGGAGGCGATGGAGATTGCCTTCTGGACGCGGACCAGCTTCGAGGGCGCGACATACGATGCGCAGGCGAAATGCTGGCAGGCGCGGCTGAAGATGGCCGATGGCAGCGAGCGGGTGGTGCGGCCGCGGCATATCGTGATGGCGACGAGTGTCTCCAGCGTGCCGAATATTCCGGTGATCCCGACGCTGGAGAAGTTCGGCGGGCGGGTGGTGCATTCCTCCAAGTTCGGCAATGGCGCGGAATATCGGGGCAAGCCGGTGCTGGTGTTCGGCACCGGGACGAGTGCCCATGACATCGCGCAGGACCTGCACGGCAACGGCGCGCTGGTGACGATGGTGCAGCGCAGCCCGACGCTGGTGACCAACGTGGAACCGGCGGCGCAGCTGTACGATGGGATCTACTATGGGCATGGCCCATCGCTTGCTGACCGCGACCTGGTGAACACCTCTGTGCCGCTGCCGGTGATGAAGCAGGCGCACAAGCTCCTGACGGCGAAATCCCGCGAGCTGGATCGCGAGATGCTGGAAGGGCTGGAGCGGATCGGGTTCAAGCTGGAGTTCGGCGAGGACGGGACAGGGTGGCCGCTGAAGTATCGCTCGCGCGGCGGCGGGTATTATTTCAACGTTGGCTGCTCCGAGCTGCTGATCCGTGGCGAGATCGGGCTGATCCAGTATTCCGATATCGACTCGTTCTTTGCGGGCGGGGTGCGGATGAAGGACGGGCGCGTGGTGCCGTCGGAGCTGGCGGTGCTGGCGACGGGCTACAAGGGGCAGGATGCGATGGTGCCTGCCTTCTTCGGGGCCGAGGTCGCCGCGAAGGTGGGGCAGGTGTGGGGGTTCGACCACGCCACGCAGGAGCTGGCGAACATGTGGACGCCCTCGGGCCAGGATGGGCTTTGGTTCACTGGCGGGAGTTTTTCGCAGTGCCGGATGTATTCGCGGCATGTGGCGGTGCAGATCAAGGCGTGGGAAGTGGGGGTGAGGTAAGCGGTTCTTTTTTGAAAAAAAGAACCAAAAAACTTTTGTTCCTTTGCGCCGGGGGGAGCCTCGGCGCAAAGGAATGAAGTCTTTTTTGCTTCTTTTTTCTTCAGAAAAAAGAAGACGCTTGCTTAGCCTTCCATGTCTGGCAGCCAGGATTTCACTTCGCCGGCGTAGGCGGGGCCGGGGTTGCCCCAGACGGTGGTGCGCCACATGACGCGGGCGAGGTGTTCGGCGTCGAACCAGGTGGCGGCGTGCAGGGTGCAGCGGTTGTCCCACACGACCAGGTCGCCTTGGGTCCATTCGTGGACGTAGACGAAGCGGGGATCGGTGTAGTGGGCGGCGAGTTCGACGAGGAGGCGGCCGCCTTCGCCGTCTGGGCCCGGCTCCAGGCCTTCGATGGGGCCTTCCAGCCAATCCATCTGGCCGTATTCGCAGAGGTAGAGCGATTTCTGGCCGGTGACGGGGTGGGTGCGGACGAGGGGTTGGCGGACGGGGCGTTCGTGGGGGGCGAGCTCGCGTTGGGGGGCGCCGGATTTCACCGCGTCGTATTTGCGGCCGGCGGCTGAGGCGATGTGCAGGCCTTGCAGGGTTTCGATGCGGGATTTGGTGGCGGCGGGCAGGGCTTCGTAGGCGGCGATGCCATCGGCAAACAGGGTTTGGCCCTGGCCTTGCGGGACCGGCTGGACGGCGAGGAAGAGGGAGATATCCGGCGGGGGGCGGCGGTAGGATTGGTCGGTGTGCCAGCCGCGGCGGTGGGGGAACTGGACCGGGAGCTTGCCTTCAGGCGTGAGGGGCGGGGTGGGCTTGGGCGGCGGGGCGCGGAAGACCGGCGGGATGTTGGAGACGACGAAGATCTCCGGCACCTCCGGGTGGACCATGTTCGCGGCCATGTGGGTGGTGCGGTAGTTCTCGACCTCGGGCCCGAAGAGGCGGGAGAGGCGCACGAGGAGGGCGGGGTTTTCGGCGATCGCGCCCATGCCGGAGATGACCATGACGCCGTGGCTGCGGGCGAGGGCCTGGGTGAGGGCAGTGGGGTTGGCCTCTGCGGCTTCGATGACCGCGAGGGCGCCGGCGGCACCCTCCACGTGGATGCGGCCGCCGAAGCTGGCGCCGGTGAGGGGGTGTTCGAGGCGGAAGCCGATGTCCATGGGGGCCCTCCTGGTTTTGGGGAGGGTATCGGGGGGTGGATGGGCGGGTCAAACGGCTTGGGCGTTGCGGTGCGGGGCGTTCGGCCGCAGAGTTGCGGGCAAGGGCCGGGGAGCCTGGCCAAGGTTGGGGATCGACACGGCGTGACCGGGTTTGCTGCATGGGATGAAGGGGCGGCGCGGGCGCTGCTGGCGGGGATGGGCGGCGGGCAGGACAAGGTGCTGCCCATGCTGCAGGCGTTGCAGGCCCAGTATGGCTATGTGCATGCCGAGGCTGTGGGGCTAGTGGCGGCGGCGGTGAATGTGTCTCGCGCCGAGGTGCATGGGGTGGTGACATTCTACCATGATTTTCGCATGGAGTTGCCGGCGGGGCGGGTGATCCGGCTGTGCCGGGCGGAGGCGTGCCAGGCGGTGGGGTGCGAGGCGCTGGTGGATGAGGCGGCGCAGCTGGGGGTTCCGGTGGATGGGCCCGCTTCGGGCGGTGTGGCGGTGGAGACGGTATATTGCCTCGGCAATTGCGCGCTGGGGCCGGCGGCGCTGGTGGGGGAGGAATTGGTGGGTCTGCTGGATGTGGACGGGTTGCGGGCGTTGGTGGCGGGGGCGTGAGCGTGCGGGTGTTCGTGCCAGGAGATGCGGCGGCGCGGTCGGTGGGGGCCGAGGCGGTGGCGCTTGCGTTCGCGGCTTCGGGGGCGGAGATGGTGCGAACGGGGTCGCGCGGGTTGCTGTGGCTGGAACCGCTGGTGGAGGTGGAGGGGGCGGACGGGCGGTTGGGGTTCCGCAACGTGCGTGCGGGGGATGTGGCGGGGTTGGTGGCTTCGGGGTTTGCTGCCTCGCATGCGTTGGCGGTGGGGCGGGTGGAGGATTTGCCGTGGCTGGCGCGGCAGTCTCGGCTGACCTTTGCGCGGGTGGGGGTGGAGGATCCGCTGTCCCTGGCGGCGTATCGGGCGCAAGGCGGGCTGGCGGGGTTGGCGGCGGCGCGGGGGATGGCGCCCGACGCGATCGTGGCGGCGGTGCTGGCTTCCGGGTTACGTGGGCGCGGCGGGGCGGGGTTTCCGACCGGGGTGAAGTGGCGGACGGTGGCAGGCGCCGTGGCGGACCAGAAATATGTGGTTTGCAATGCCGATGAGGGCGATAGCGGGACGTTTGCCGACCGGATGCTGATCGAGGGCGATCCCTTCGTGCTGATCGAGGGGATGGCGATTGCGGGGCTGGCGGTGGGGGCGAGCCAGGGGTTCATCTATCTGCGCAGCGAGTATCCGCTGGCGGAGAAGGTGCTGCGGGCGGCGCTGGCGATTGCGCGGGCGGAGGGCGTGCTGGGGGCTGGATTCGAAATCGCGCTGCGGATGGGGGCTGGGAGTTACATCTGCGGCGAGGAGACGGCGCTGCTGGAGAGCCTGGAGGGGCGGCGCGGGGTGGTGCGGGCCAAGCCGCCGCTGCCGGCGTTGCAGGGGTTGTTCGGCAAACCCACCGTGGTGAACAACGTGCTTTCGCTGGCAGCCGTGCCGTGGATCCTGGCGCATGGCGCCGAGGCCTATGCGGCGTTGGGCACCGGGCGGTCGCGCGGAACGCTGGTGGTGCAGCTGGCGGGGAATGTGAAGCGCGGCGGGTTGTTCGAGGTGCCGTTCGGGATTTCGCTGCGCGAGGTGGTGGACGGGATCGGCGGCGGGACGCGCAGTGGCCGCCCTGTGCGCGCGGTGCAGGTGGGCGGGCCGCTGGGGGCGTATCTGCCGGCCTCATTGCTGGATACGGCGCTGGACTATGAGGCGATGGCGGCGGTGGGCGGGATGCTCGGCCATGGCGGTGTCGTGGTGTTCGACGACACGGTGGACATGGCGAAGCAGGCGCGCTTCGCCTTCGAATTCTGCGCCAAGGAGAGCTGCGGCAAGTGCACGCCGTGCCGGATCGGGGCAGTGCGCGGCGTGGAGGTGGTGGACCGGATCATCGCCGGGAAAGCCGGCGAGATCGCGGTGCTGGAGGACCTGGCGGCGCTGATGACCGATGCCTCCCTGTGCGCCATGGGCGGGCTGACGCCGTTGCCGGTGATGAGTGCGTTGAAGCATTTTCCCGAGGATTTCCGCCGGGCTTTGGCGGCGTGAGGAGCGTGGCATGGGGCTGATCCGGGAGACCGATTTCGGCACGCCGGTGCGGCAGGGCGAAGCAACCGTTTCGCTGGTGATCGACGGGCAGCGCGTGAGCGTGCCGGCGGGGACCAGCGTGATGGCGGCGGCGATGCACGCGGGCACGAAGATTCCGAAGCTGTGCGCCACCGACAGCCTGGAGCCGTTCGGGTCTTGCCGGCTGTGCCTGGTGGAGATCGAGGGGCGGCGGGGCACGCCGGCTTCCTGCACCACGCCGGCCGAGGAAGGGATGGTGGTGCGCACGCACAGCGATCGCCTGGGCAAGCTACGGCGTGGGGTGATGGAGCTGTACATCTCCGACCATCCGCTGGATTGCCTGACCTGCTCCGCGAATGGGGATTGCGAGCTGCAGGACATGGCCGGGGCCGTCGGGCTGCGCGAGGTGCGCTACGGCTATGAGGGCGCCAACCATTTCGATGGCGTGAAGGACGAGAGCAACCCGTATTTCAGCTACGACCCCGCCAAGTGCATCGTGTGCAATCGCTGCGTGCGCGCGTGCGAGGAGGTGCAGGGGACGTTCGCGCTGACCATCACCGGGCGTGGTTTTGATAGCCGGGTGGCGCCAGGGCCGACGGATTTCCTGGGCAGCGAATGCGTTTCCTGCGGCGCCTGCGTGCAGGCCTGCCCGACGGCGACGCTGACCGAGAAGAGCGTGATCGAGATGGGGCAGCCGGAGAAATCCGTTGTCACCACCTGCGCCTATTGCGGCGTGGGCTGTTCGTTCAAGGCGGAGCTGCAGGGTGACCGGGTGGTGCGGATGGTGCCGCACAAGCAGGGCGGGGCGAATGAGGGCCATTCCTGCGTGAAGGGGCGGTTTGCCTGGGGCTATGCCACGCACAAGGATCGCATCACCAAGCCGATGATCCGTGGCTCCATCCATGAGCCGTGGCGCGAGGTGAGTTGGGCCGAGGCGATCGGGCATGCGGCTTCGGAGTTCAAGCGGCTGCAGGCGACGCATGGGCGCGATGCGGTGGGCGCCATCAGCTCCTCGCGCTGCACCAATGAGGAAGTGTTCCTGGTGCAGAAGCTGGTGCGTGGGGCGCTGGGCAACAACAACATCGATACCTGCGCGCGGGTGTGCCACGCGCCGACGGGGTATGGGCTGAAGACGACGTTCGGCACCTCGGCCGGGACGCAGGATTTCAAAAGCGTTGCGAAGGCGGATGTGATCCTGGTGATCGGGGCGAACCCGACCGATGGGCACCCGGTGTTCGCCTCACGCATGAAGCGGCGGCTGCGGCAGGGGGCGAAGCTGATCGTGGCCGATCCGCGGCGGATCGATCTGGTGCGCTCGCCGCATATCGAGGCGTCGCACCATTTGCAGCTTCTGCCGGGCAGCAACGTGGCCTTCGTGAATGCCATGGCGCATGTGGTGGTGACGGAAGGGCTGGTGGACGAGGCGTTCGTGCGCGAGCGCTGCGACCTCGGCGATTTCGAGGCCTGGGCGCGGTTCGTGGCGCTGGCGGAGAATTCGCCGGAGGAGACAGAGCGCTTCACCGGGGTGCCGGCGGCGGAGCTGCGGGCGGCGGCGCGGCTGTATGCCGCGGCGGGGAACGGGGCGATCTATTACGGGCTGGGCGTGACCGAGCACAGCCAGGGTTCCACCATGGTGATGGGCATGGCGAACCTGGCGATGGCGACCGCGAATATCGGGCGCGAGGGCGTGGGAGTGAACCCCTTGCGTGGCCAGAACAACGTGCAGGGCGCCTGCGACATGGGCAGCTTTCCGCATGAGTTCAGCGGGTATCGCCATGTGGCGGATGACGCGACGCGGGAGATGTTCGAGGCAACCTGGGGGCGGGCGCTGGATGGCGAGCCCGGGCTGCGCATTCCCAACATGCTGGACGAGGCGATCGGGGGCGGGTTCCGCGGGCTCTACATCCAGGGCGAGGACATCGCGCAATCCGATCCGAACACGCAGCACGTGACGGCGGCGCTGCGGGCGATGGAATGCGTGGTGGTGCAGGACCTTTTCCTGAACGAAACGGCGCAGTTCGCGCACGTGTTCCTGCCCGGTGCCTCGTTCCTGGAGAAGGACGGCACCTTCACCAATGCGGAGCGGCGCATCAACCGGGTGCGCAAGGTGATGGAGCCGCTGGCGGGGATGGCGGAGTGGGAGGTGACGGCGGCGCTGGCCACCGCGCTGGGCTTCCCGATGCGATACGACCATCCCAGCGAGATCATGGACGAGATCGCGCGGGTGACGCCGAGCTTTACCGGTGTGAGCTACGCGGTGCTGGAGGCGCGCGGCTCCGTGCAGTGGCCGTGCAATGCGGCCGCACCGGAGGGCACGCCGATCATGCATGTGGATCGGTTCGTGCGTGGCACTGGCAAGTTCATGATCACCGAGTTCGTGCCGACGGAGGAGCGCACCGGGCCGCGCTTCCCGCTGATCCTGACCACGGGGCGCATTCTGAGCCAGTACAACGTGGGCCAGCAGACGCGGCGCACGGCCAACGTGGCGTGGCACAACGAGGATGTGCTGGAGATCCATCCCTTCGATGCCGAGAGCCGCGGGATTACCAGCGGCGAGTTGGTGGCGCTGGCCAGCCGGTCTGGCGAGATTTCGCTGCGGGCGGTGGTGTCGGAGCGGATGCAGCCGGGCGTGGTGTACACCACCTTCCATCATGCCCGCACCGGGGCCAACGTGATCACCACCGACTATTCCGATTGGGCGACGAATTGCCCGGAATACAAGGTGACGGCGGTGCAGGTGCGGCGGACCAATGCGCTGTCCCGCTGGCAGGAGATGCATCAGCAGGAGGCCGGGCAGCTGCGCCGGATCGCGCCTGCCGCCGAATAGCGCGGCACCCACCCGGCAGGTGCATGGCGAGGCGCTGCGCTTCGACGGAGGGGGCGTGGCGCGCGTGCCGGTGGAGGTGGCGGCCGAGGTGCCGGTGAACCTGGTGTATGCCACGCTGCCGCATGCGGTGATGATGGCCACGCCCGCGGATCTGGTGGATTTCGCCTATGGCTTCAGCCTGACCGAGGGCGTGATCGCGGCGGCGGAGGAGATCCGCGCCGTGACAATGCGCGAGGTGCCGCGCGGGATCATGCTGGAGGTGGATCTGGTACCGGCGGCGCTGCGGCGGCACATGGCGCGGCGGCGTTCGATGGCCGGGCGCACGGGGTGCGGGATTTGCGGCATCGAGAGCCTGGAGGATTTGCCACAGGGGCGGAAGGTGGCGCCTGGGCCCGCAATCGCGCCGGCTGCGATCCGCGCGGCGCTGCTGGGGCTGGAGGGTCGGCAGGTGCTGAACCAGGCGACGCGGGCGGTGCACGCGGCGGCATGGTGCGACGGGGC
This sequence comes from Rhodospirillales bacterium, assembly GCA_947460455.1. Classification (GTDB taxonomy): domain Bacteria; phylum Pseudomonadota; class Alphaproteobacteria; order Acetobacterales; family Acetobacteraceae; genus CAMDGX01. Next base: position 19,684 of record CANHKG010000001.1, read on the forward strand.
GGGGGCGATCGTGGCGCTGCGCGAGGATGTCGGCCGGCACAATGCGCTTGATAAGCTGGTGGGGGCCTGCCTGCGGGATGGCATCGGGCCCGGGGGCGGCTTCGTGCTGCTGACCAGCCGGGCCTCGTTCGAGATGGTGGAGAAGGCGGCGTCGTTCGGGGCGGGCACGGTGGTGGCGATTTCGGCGCCGACCTCGCTGGCGGTGGAGCGGGCGGCGGCGCTGGGGATCGCGCTGGTGGCAGTGGCGCGGCCCGATGGGGCGGTGCGGTTCACGCCGGGAGAACTGGAATGACGGAGGTGGCGCGGCTGGCATGGATGGCGGGCCGGATCGCGGCCGCCTTCGATGCCCTGCCGGAGGAGCAGGCGGCGGCGGCGATCGCAGCGCATATCAACCAGTTCTGGGCGCCCCCGATGCGGCGCGGGCTGCTGGCGGCCGACCCCGCCACGCTGGCGCCGCGGGTGCGGCGGGCGCTTTCGCTGGTGCGGCCGCCGGCCCGAACTTAATTTCGGCGACGCGGGCGGTCTTGGCGGCGGTATCCGTCGTCGTCCTGTTGTCGTTGCGACTGGTCGTAGAGATAGCCGCCACCGGCGCCGACGCCGGCGCCGAGCAGGGCGCCTAGCCCGGCATTGCCGCTGAAGGAGCCGAGCAGGCCGCCAACGCCGGCACCGCCCAGGGCGCCAACCGCGGTGCGCTGCTGGGTGGCGTTCATGCCGTCGCAGCCGGCCAGGCCGAGGCCGGCGGCGAGCAGTGCGGCCATTCGCAGGGTTCGGGTCATGGGTGGTCTCCCTCTCAGCGCTGGCGAACGGTGCGGCCGGCGGCCATGGGCGGGCAGGGGTAGCGGGCCTGGGCCCAGCGCAGGAAGCCATCCAGCGCCGGTTCCTCCGCGAAGCGTGGCGTGGCGCGGGCCCATTGGGCGAAGTCCACGCCGGAGTCGGCGATGCTGGGGCGGCGTTCCGGCAGGCAGAAGAGCGGGTGGAGTGGCGTGCCGGCGGGGTGGGTGAGGGTGTGGTACTGGGCGGCGGCGGTGATGAAGCCCTGGCAATAGGCGATCGCCTCCAGCCGCGGCATGCCGCCCCAGGCGGGGTCGCAGACGGCGGCGAGGTCGCGCACTGTCTCCACATGGGTGGTGGGGCCGGCGCCCGGTGGTGGTGGCTGGGCGAGGGCCGGGGCGGCGGCGATGGCGAGCAGCGCGGCCAGGCTGGGGCCGAGGCGCATGGGCGGTTCCTCCACGGGGGTCCGGGAGGAAGCGCGCTGGGGCCTTGCGGGTTCCCTGGCTAGATGAACTGCCCGCGCAGGAAGCCCAGGGCGGGCAGGGGCTGCCAGCCGCGCGGCAGGTCGGCGCGGCGCATGGGGGCGACGGAGTAGCGCGGCGGGGGCTGGCGGCTGCCGCTGAGGAAGGTGGAATGGGCAGCCACCTGGGCTTCCCGCCAGGCGCGGTCTTCCAGGGCGGCGGCGCGGCTGGGGTAGATGTTGGCGACCTTCGAGAGCTTGCCGATGGAGGCGATGACGGCCCACATCGTGTCGTCCCGGGCGCGGGGGAGGGCGACGACCTCGCTCATGGCCTCGCCCCCGGCACGCTTGCCTCGGGGGTATCTCCCGCATTCGGACCTGGCATCGGCACCTCGTCCATCGTCCTGTCACAAATGATAGCGGCGGGCGCTGTGGCGTCCAGCGTTATCAGAGGCCTGAGATGGGGGGCATGGTGGCCTGGAACAACGGGGTGGCGGTGGCGGCATCGAACCAGGCGGCCAGCACGGGGCGGCCGTGGCGCCAGGCCCAGGCGGTGTGGCGGCGCTCGCAGTAACCCAGCGCGCAGGCCAGCGCGAGGCTGGCGGTTTCGTGCCGGGGCAGGGCGGCCTCCAGGCGATCCGCGGTGCGGTTGGCGCGGGTTTCCTCCAGCGCGATCACGCCGGGGGAGCGTTCGTGCTGCGGGCGGCGCAGCTCACGGTTCCACACCGCGATGCCGTCCAGCAGGCCTATGGCCTGGCCCAGCTCGGCGAGGCCGGCGGGGGTTTCGGGGATCAGGCGCGGGCCTGTGTGCAGGCGATCGAGATGGGTGAGGATCAGCATGGTTTCGCTGAGCGCGGTGCCGTCGGCCAGTACCAGCGTGGGCACGCGGCCGACGGGGTTGTGCGGCAGCAGGTCGGATTCGGGGTCGCGCAGGGTGGTTTCCTGCTCCGTGATCCCCGCGATGCCGCGCTCGCGCCAGGCGATGCGGACCATGCGGGCATAGGGGGAGCCCTGGACGTAGTGGAGGCGCATCAGGCGGCGAGGGCGCGGCCGAACACGTCCGGGTCGATGTTGCCGCCGCTGAGCACGAGGCCAACCACCTTGCCCTTCGCGTCGAACTTGCCGGCGAGCAGGGCGGCGAGGCAGACGGCGCCGCCGGGTTCCACCACCAGCTTCAGGTGGGCGAAGGCGAACTTGATGGCGGCGAGCACTTCGGCATCGGTCACCGCGAGGCCGCCGGCCAGGCGCGGGCGGTTGACGGCGAAGGTGAGCTTGCCCGGCGAATGGGCCAGCAGCGCGTCGCACAATGTGGAGCCGCCGGGGGTGTTGGTTTCGCGGTTGCCGGAAACGAGGGAGCGGCCGGTATCGTCCCAGCCTTCGGGCTCCACGGCGTAGAGGCGGGTATCCGGCGAGGCGCCTTCCACGGCCAGGGCGCAGCCGGCGATCAGGCCGCCGCCGCCGGTGCAGGCGAGCATTGCATCCATGGTGAAGCCGGCCTCGCGCGCATCCTCCACCAGTTCCAGGGCCAGCGTGCCCTGGCCGGCGATGACGTGCGGGTGGTCGAAGGGCGGGACCATGGTGGCGCCGGAGGCTTCGGCATGGGCGCGGGTCATGCCCTCGCGGTCATCCTTCATGCGGTCGTAGCGGCGGATCTCGGCGCCCCAGCGCTGGGTGCTCTCCACTTTGATGGCCGGCGCGTCGTCCGGCATGAAGATGGTGGCGCGGGCGCCGACCGAGGCGGCGGCATAGGCGGTGGCCTGGGCGTGGTTGCCGGAGGAATGGGTGACGACGCCGTTGCGGCGCTGGGCCTCGCTGAGCTGCAGGATGGCGTTGCTGGCGCCGCGCAGCTTGAAGCTGCCGGTGCGCTGCAGCGGTTCCGGCTTCAGCAGGATGGTGCCGCCGGTGATCTTGTCCAGCCAGGGGTTGCGCAGCATGGGGGTGCGGACCACGAGCGGGGCGATGCGGGCGCGGGCGGCCTGCACATCCTCGTAGGTGGGCATCTGGTCGAAGCTGGCGGGCTGGGTCATGGGCTGGGGTCCCGTAGGGGGGCGTGCGGGCGCGGCATCAGTGCCGCGGGCTGCTCGCCGTGGCGGCCGGTGGCACGATACAGGCGGAATTGCTCGGCCGCCATCCCGTCCCGCCCGCGGGTGAGGGTGGCGATCTGCCGTGGGGCGGTGACGTCGTCGGTATGCAGCCGTTCGTCGCGGCGGGCGCTGTGCAGCAGCAGAACGGGGCGGCCGGCGAGGATGGGGCGGGCATCCGGCAGGCGGAACAGGGCCCAGCGGCCTTCCAGCCCCACCACGGCGATGTCGGGCGGCAGCAGGCGGGCGAGCAGGGCGGCGTGGCCGTAATTGGTGCTGGCGACGATGCTGATGCCCTCGCGCCGGGCGGCGGTGGCGATGTCGGCGGCCAGGGCGTTCCAGCCGGCCAGGCGCAGCAAGGTGGGATCGAGCGGTGCGGGCAGGGGCAGGGGCGCGAGCGTCGCCTGGGCCCAGGTGGCGGCGGTGACGATAAGGCCGAGGGCGAGGCCGGGGCGCACCCAGCGCCGCCAGCGTTCGGCCAGGGTGGGGACGATGGCGGCGGCGGCGATGCAGGCGGCGGGGTAGGCGATGCCGGGCCAGTTGGCCTGCACGCGCTCGCCCAGGGCATGCAGCGTGAACACCACGGCGGGCATGCCCGCCAGCCCGGCGAGCAGCACCCAGCCGGGCTGGTCCCGCGTGCCCAGGCGCAGCGCGGTGAGCAGGCCGGCGGCGCAGAGCACGGCGATCACCGGGGTGGCGAGCGCCAGCTGGCCGGCCACCAGCTCGGCCAGGAATTGCAGCGCGCGCAGCGGTGGCCCGTCGCCGCCGCGGGCGCTTTGCTTGAGGATGCTGGCCCAGCCATGGGCGGCGTTCCAGGCCAGCACCGGCGCCACGACGGCAGCGGCCAGGGCGGCGCCGGCCCAAACCGGCCAGGAGAGCAGCCAGCGCCGGTGGGCGGGGATGGCCAGCACCCAGAGCAGGATGGGGGGCGTGATCAGCAGGGCGGAATACTTGCTGGCCCCGGCCGCGCCGATGAACAGCCCGGCGGCGAGCCACCAGCGCGGATCGGCGCCGGCCTGGAGGCGGCCCAGCGCCCAGATCGTGGCGGTCCAGAAGAACAGCAGCGGGGTGTCGGGCGTCATCGTCACGCTGCCGGCGCCGAACAGCAGGGTGGCGTTCAGCAGGGCGGCGGCCAGCACGCCGGCTTCGCGCCGTGCCGTCTCCTCCCCTGGCAGCAGGTCGCGTGCCGCGCGGGCCAGCATCAGGGAGCCGAGCAGGGCGGCGGGTGGGGCCAGCAGGCGCACGCCCAGCGCGCCCTCCCCGGCCACGGCCGTGCCGGCGGCGATCCAGAGCGCCACCATGGGGGGATGGTCGAAATAGCCCGGGGCCAGCGCGCGCGACCACACCCAGTAATAGGCCTCGTCCGGCAGCAGCGGCATCCAGGCCGCGACAACGAGGCGCAGGGCGGTCAGGCCCAGGAGGGCGGCGAAGGCGAGGCGTTCGAGGCGCAGCAAGGGCGGGTGCGGGGCCGCCGCTGTCAGAGTGGCACGCCGGCCAGGCTGCGGCTGGTGCGGATGGTTTGCAGCGTTTGCACGCGGGCGACAGCGGCGGCGCCGGTGAGGCGTTGCGTCAGCTGGTTCTCATGCGCGGTGTCGCGCGCCACCAGTTTCAGCAGGAAATCGCCGCCGCCGCGGATCATGTGGCACTCCCGCACCTCCGGCCATTCGGCAACCATCGATTCGAAGGCGGCCAGCACCGCCTCCTTCTGGCTTTCCAGCCCGACGATGGCGAAGAAGGTGATCTCCCAGCCCAGCTTCTGCGGATTGGAATCGGCGTGGTAGCCGCGGATGATCCCGGCCTCCTCCAGCCGGCGGACGCGGCGCAGGCAGGGGGGCGCGGAGATGCCGGCGCGGCGGGCCAGTTCCACGTTGGTCATGCGCCCATCGGCCTGGAGCTCGGCCAGGATGCGGCGGTCGATGGCGTCCAGCACGGGGACGTCGGAGGGCAATTTCATCGGTGGACGTATCTTCCCCAAGGGAGCAGCCAGTATGGGCAGGCAGGGTGGGCAGGCAGGCAAGGTGGTGGCCGCTTGGCGCGGCATGACGAAATATTATTGCACAAGTCTGGCCGCACAAGGCCCGCTTCCTTGAAGCGCACCGCCGCTGGGCCCTATTGTCCCGCGCTCACCGCTGGAATCGCCCCGCATGGCTGCCACCACCCACCGAACCCGCCTGCTGATCATCGGTGCCGGCCCCGCCGGCTACACCGCCGCGATCTATGCCGCGCGCGCCAGCCTGGAGCCGATGCTGGTGGCCGGGCTGCAGCCGGGCGGGCAACTGATGATCACCACCGACGTGGAGAACTACCCGGGCTTCGCCGAGGCGATCCAGGGGCCGTGGCTGATGGAGCAGATGCAGAAGCAGGCCGAGCATGTCGGCACGCGCATCGCCTATGACCTGATCACCCAGGTGGATTTCTCGCAGCGCCCGTTCCGCTGCCAGGCGGATTCGGGGGATGTGTACATCGCCGACTCCGTGATCATCGCCACCGGGGCGCAGGCGCGCTGGCTGGGGCTGGAATCGGAGAAGAAGCTGCAGGGCTTCGGGGTTTCCGCCTGCGCCACCTGCGACGGGTTCTTCTTCCGCGGCAAGCGCGTGGCCGTGGTGGGCGGTGGCAACACCGCGGTGGAGGAGGCGCTGTACCTGGCCAACCTCGCCAGCGAGGTGACGCTGATCCACCGGCGGGACAGCCTGCGCGCGGAGAAGATCCTGCAGAAGCGCCTGTTTGCGCATCCACGGGTGAAGGTGGTGTGGAACGCGGTGGTGGAGGAGATCACCGCCAGCGCCGCGCCGGTGGGCGTGAGCGGCGTGGCGCTGCGCGATACCGTTACCGGCGATGCCAGAACGCTGGATCTTGACGGTGTGTTCATCGCCATCGGGCATTCCCCCACCACCGAGGTGTTCCGCGGCCAGGTGGATCTGGATACGGAAGGCTACGTACTCACCCCCCCTGGATCGACCCGAACTTCGGTGCCTGGGGTGTTCGCGGCGGGCGATGTACAGGACAAAGTGTGGCGACAGGCGGTCACAGCCGCAGGAACAGGTTGCATGGCAGCCCTGGAAGTCGAAAAGTGGCTTGCGGAGCATGCGGTCGAGTCGCACGCGGCCGGGAGCGATGTGGAAGCGCCCGTGCCGACGTTGGCGGGCGGCCGATAGGAAGCGGAATCGTCCCTGTTTCGGTGAGGCGGGGACCAAGCAAATCGTTGTCCCGCTACGGGCGGGGTAACAGGGGAATGGCTGCATTATGGACTGGGACAAGTTGCGTGTGTTCCACGCGGTTGCCGAGGCAGGTAGCTTCACGCATGCCGGCGACACGCTGAACCTGAGCCAATCTGCCGTATCACGGCAGATTTCGGCGCTGGAGGAGGCCCTGCAGGTGCCTCTGTTCCACCGCCACGCCCGCGGGCTGATCCTGACGGAGCAGGGCGAGAGCCTGAACCGGACGGTGCGCGAGGTGTTCGCCAAGCTGGCGATGACCGAGGCGTTGCTCACCGAGAGCAAGGAGCGCCCGGCCGGGCGGCTGAAGGTGACCACCACGGTGGGCTTCGGCTCCTCCTGGCTGGCGCCCAGGCTGCACGTGTTCCTGGCGCAATATCCAGATGTGACCATGCAGCTGCTGCTGGACGACACCGACCTCGACCTCGCCATGCGCGAGGCGGACGTGGCGATCCGCATGCATGCGCCGAAGCAGCCAGACCTGGTGCAGCGCCACCTCACCGCCATCGAGTGGCATGTGGTGGCCTCGCCCGAATACCTGAAGCAGCACGGCACGCCCAAGACGGCGGAAGACCTGGACAACCACCGGCTGATCCTGTTCGGCGAGCATCACCCGCCGGTGCCCGACATCAACTGGCTGGCCGAGGTCGGCCGGCGGCCGGGCAGCCCGCGCAAGGCGGTGCTGGAGACCAATTCGCTACGCGCCATGCTGGCCGCGGCACGTTCCGGCCTCGGCATCGCCGCCATCCCCGACTACATGCACGTCGATGAAGGGCTGGTGCAGGTGCTGGGCGAGGTGAAGGCGCCGAAGGTGGACGTGTATTTCGTCTATCCGGAGGAGCTGCGGAATTCGAAGCGCGTGGCGGTGTTCCGCGACTTCCTGTTGGCCCAGCTCGCCCAGCGCAGCTGATCGCCTTGATGTGATGCGGCACGGGCCGGCGCCAGGGATGGTGCCGGCCCGATGCGTGTACGGGCTTCGCATGCTGCCGTATGTGCGCGGGGTTGCCGCTGGTCTGGCGGGGGTGCGGCGGGGCGATTTCGTCACGCCAGTTTAACATCGCTGCCATGGAAACGTCGCAAAATCCTGCGGAATCAACAGGGACGCCGCGTGATTTGCGCGACCGGCATGGCCGCGTCCGGCATTTCGCCATGGTCCGGCTCCGCAGCGCACCATAGCTTCTGGCCACGGGTTCGGACGGGCCCGGGGCGCTGCCACACAGGCCGGCCCCCGGGTTCTTCCCATCGGTTTCCCGGCCGCTGCGCCGGGGAAGGGGGCCTTCGGGCTCCTGCGTCTCCCAGACGTGAAGCCTCCCTGTACACTTGCCCCGCTTGCCCAATGGGTTAGCGGGGCTTTTTTTTGCCAGCGCGCTAGCTCTTTGTTTTAGCGAGCAACTTAAGCCTATCGGATGATTCCATCCGATAGGCTGTTGCTCTAGACGGGCAGGATCAGCGTGGCGCGCAGCCCGCCGCCGGGGCGGTTCTGCAGCGTCACGTCGCCGCCATGGGCGCGGGCGATGTTGCGGGTGATCGGCAGGCCCAGCCCCATGCCGCCGGTCTCACGGTTGCGGCTGGGTTCCAGGCGCTGGAAGGGCAGGAACACGCGCTCCAGATCCTCGGGCGGGATGCCGGGGCCGTCATCGTCCACGTGCAGCACCACCAGGCCATCCTGCGGCGGCATCAGCGTCACCCTTGCCGTGCCGGCGTAGTTCAGCGCGTTGGTGACGAGGTTGGTCAGCGCGCGCTTCAGCGCCACCGGCCGGGTGGTGATGGTGAAGCGATCCGGGCCCGCGTAGTCCACGGCCTCGGGTGGGAGGTCGGGCCTGGCGTCCCCGGCCTCGGTCAGCACGGTGTTCACCAGGGCGGCGAGGTCCACCGGCACGGCCGGCTCGCTGGAGGTGGCGTCCCGGCCGAAGGCCAGCGTGGCGCTCACCATCGTCTCCAGCTCGTCGAGGTCGGCCAGCATGCGGGTGCGCTGGTCGTCGTCTTCCATGAACTCCGCGCGCAGGCGCAGCCGGGTGATCGGGGTGCGCAGGTCGTGGCCGATGGCGGTGAGCAGGAAGGTGCGGTCTTCCACGAAGCGGCGGATGCGCGCGGCCATGGTGTTGAAGGCCGCCGCCGCGGTGGCCAGCTCCGCCGGGCCGGTTTCCGGCAAGGGGGGCGCGTTCACGTCGCGGCCCAGCGCCTCTGCGGCACCCGCCAGGGTGGCCACCGGCTCCACCAGCCGCCGCACCGCCCACAGCGTGAGCAGCGCCGCCACCGCCGACATGATGCCGAAGGTGGCCAGGAAGGCGTTGGAATGCCAGGGCCAGATCGGCCGCAGCGACAGTTCGGCCATCAGCCACTGCCCCTCCGGCAACTGCAGGCCCACGGCCACGCGGGCATGGTCTTCCGTGCTGTGCACCAGAATCTGGCGCGGGCGCAGGGATTGCGGCAGCGGGACAATCAGGGTGTGGGACTGCATGTGCCGCTGCAGCGGCAGCGAGGCGAGCGGCAGGGTGAATGTCGGCGCCGTCTCGCTCAGCACCAGGGCAATGTCGCCGGGCACCCGTGCCTCGTCGATCAGGTTGGCGCGCTGTTCCGGCCGGGCCAGCACCACGCTGCGATAGGTGGTCATCACCCGGCGCGCCATTTCGTGCTCCTGCGCCGAGTGCAGCATCTCGGCACGGTCGAGCGCGTGCAGCATCAGCCCGCCGATCTGGGACAGCAGCAAGCCGCCCAGCAGCACCAGCGCGGTGCGGGCCGCGAGGCTGGCGGGCCAGACCCGCAGGGCGCGGATCCGGTTCAGCACGGCAGCCGGGCGTTCAGCCGCGCGTCACTTCGGCGGCCAGCACGTAGCCGCCACCGCGCACGGTCTTGATCAGCTGGGCGTGGCGCCCGTCATCTTCCAGCTTGCGGCGCAGGCGGCTGATCGCCACGTCGATCGCGCGGTCGAACGGCCCGGCCTGGCGGCCGCGCAGCAGGTCCAGCAGCATGTCCCGCGTCAGCACCTTGTTGGCGCGGTCCAGCAGCGCCACCAGCAGGTCGTATTCGCCGCCGGTGAGCGGCACCTCCGCACCGTCCGGGTTCAGCAGCCGGCGGCGGGCCGATTCCAGGGTCCAGCCGTTGAAGAACAGCGTTTTGCTGCTGCTTTCGCGCTTCTCGCCGGCCTCGCTGGAACGGCGCATCACGGCGCGCATGCGGGCCAGCAGCTCGCGCGGGTTGAACGGCTTGGTCAGGTAGTCGTCCGCGCCCAGTTCCAGGCCGATGATGCGGTCGTTCTCCTCGCCCAGGGCGGTGAGCATCAGGATCGGCACGTCGCTTTCGGTGCGCAGCCAGCGGGCGAAATCGAGCCCGCCTTCGCCCGGCAGCATCAGGTCCAGGATCACCATCTGGAAGGTGGTGGTGGGCCAGATGCGCCGCGCCTCGCGGGCATCGCGCACGGCGGTGACGCGGAAATGCTGCCGTTCCAGATAGCGGGCGAGCAGGTCGCGGATCTCCCGGTCGTCGTCGACCACAAGGATATGCGGGTTAACCGTGATGGTGGCTGTTTCCATAAGCATGAGACTATCCATGTAACAGCCGCGTCGGCAAAGTGCCTCCCTGTCGGTGTTGCAGTTTGCAATCTCGAAGGGTTTCTTTCGCTCCATCCGGCGGTCTGCTAGTGCCGCGCGGTGACATTCCCCCACCCCCCCGCCGCCGCGCGCGCGGCGCTGCAGCTGCTCGTTGCGGCCGATCCGGACCTCGCCGGGATCGAGGCGGCGGCCGGCCCGCTGCCCTGGCGCCGGCGGGCGGCGGGGTTCGAGGGGTTGCTGCAGGCGATCGTGGGCCAGCAGATCAGCAACCAGGCCGCCGCCGCGATCTGGGGCCGGCTGCGCGCGGTGCCCGGGGCGCTGCAGGCGCAGGGGCTGCTGGCGCTGGACGAGGCGGCGTTGCGCGCGGCCGGGCTGTCGCGGCCGAAGGTGGCCCATGCCCGCTCGCTCGCCGCCGCGTTTGCAGACGGCACGCTGGAGGAAGGGGCGCTGGCGGCCATGGAGGACGAGGCGGCGATCGCGGCCATCGCCTCGGTGCGCGGCATGGGGCGCTGGTCGGCGGAGGTGTACCTGCTGTTCGCCCTGGAGCGGGAGGATGTGTTCCCCGCCGGCGACCTCGCCCTGGCCGGGGCCGCGGCGGACCTGAAGGGGCTGGCCGCCCGGCCGGGCCCGGTGCCGCTGCGCGCCCTGGCGGAGGGCTGGCGCCCCTGGCGGGGGCTGGCGGCACGGCTGCTATGGCACCATTGGCGCCACCTGACCGGCCGGCCCGCGTTCGACGATCTGTCCCCGGGGCCGCGCTGACGCGCTGTTGTCAAGGCGTTGTTCATCTTTTGGCGTTTTATTCTGGGGCCGAATAGTCAGGCACTCGGCATGTCCGCGCATACCAGCGCAAACATCACGCTCCCCAAGCCGGTTCTGGGTTACCACCCCGGCACCTTCCTGGAACGCGGCGCTTCAGTGCCGTTCATCACCCCGCAGCTGAATGGCGCGCGGGCGCGGCCGGGTTCGCGCGGCGGGCTGGAATTCACCGTGCCGAACCCCTCCGGCGGCAAGGGCATCTACATCGTGCCGTGGGAGGGGCTGTTCACCCTGTGCCGGCCCACGGTGCATGATTGCCGGCTGATCTCCCTGCTTTCCACCCAGCGTGCGGTCACACCCGGCTCGATCCGTGAGGCGGCGCGCGCCATCGCCGCCGAGGGGCTGGCCGGCCGTGCCGCGCGTGCGGCGGCGGAAGTGGCGATCGCGGCTGACGCGAAGTCGCGCATGGTGGCCAATTTCCAATTGCTGCTGGAGCTTGTTGGCCAGGTGGAGGCGGAAGAGGGCAAGCCGCTCGCGCGCGCCTCCCCCGCCGACCTGGAAGTGCGTGCCCGCCGCGTGGTGGCGCAGATCGCGCCCGCGCTGGGGCGCAGCAGCGAGCAGCTGGCCGCCATCCTGGAGGAGATCTCCGGGCTGTTCGCCCCGATCGGCCTGCGCCCGGCCGATGTCGCCGGCAGCGTTGGCCGCACGCTGGCCGGGCTGGCCACGCTGCGCGACGAGATGGTGGAATGGGCCCGCCAATACCCCGATGAAAGCGGCGGGGATGCCGCGCGGGTGGCCGAATCCGCCGATGTCACCCTTGTTTGCGCGCGCTCCGTGCTGGCCGACGTGCAATCCCTGCCCGCGAACATGGAGTCGCTGCTGGCCGCCTGGATCGCCGACCCCGCCACGGTGGCCGCGCGCATCGCCCGGCCGGAATGGCTGCTGGACGGGTGGGAGCGGATCATCCTGCTGTGGCAGACCGCCGAGCGGCTGGGCCGCGCCGTGACCCTGGTCGAGATGGCCAGCCTGATCCCCGTGCTGCCCAAGGAGGCGGCCGATTGGGCCCGCATCCGGGTGCCTTCCGCCAACGACGCCCCGCGCCGGCGGCTGGTGGCCATGATGGAGGATTGGCGCACCGGCATCACGATGCACGACCTGATCGCGCGCAACGAACACCTGCGCGCCGTCTCCCCTTGAGGACCGAGAGCGGAGAATCCCAGATGTCCCAGCCGACCGGACCTTCCCGCCTCGCCGAAATCAGGGCGCTCAACCGCCATCTTGTTTCCGCCCAGGATGCCAAGATCCTCAAGGTGGTGGCGATGGTGGATGCGCTGCCGCACCGCGGCGATGCCGACAACCTGATCGAGCCGCTGCGCGCCCGGCTGGCGCAGCTGCGGCCCGGCCGGCCGCTGGCGGTGGGGCGGCTGCTGTTCATGCCGCTGGATCCCGTTCTGGTGGCGGCGCCGCAATGGCAGCGCGGGGCGCTGACCGTGCCGCGCACCGTGGTGCCCTGCCTGATCCGCCAGGTGACGGCGATGGCCCCTGCCCTGATGGCCGAAATCGGCGCCCAGGTGGCTGGCGGGCGCACCGATGACCTTCCGTTGATCCTGCGCGCCGGGCCGCCGCTATGGGCGCGCGCCGCCGAACTGCTGACCGATTCCCGCCCGCCGGCCGATTGGGTCGATGCCACCGGCCTGCAGCTGGCCGACCATGCCGCGCTGCGGCGCATGGTGGTCTCCGTGCTGCGCCAGGCCCCGGCCATCGCGCGCCAGGTGCCGCGCAACCCGCCCGACCGGGTCGGCATCGGTGAACTGCTCACCGAGGCCGCCGCGGAGCCGGAGACGCTGGGCGTGCTGATCAGCGTGATGATGCACTGGATCCCCAGCGCCGCCGCGATGATCCTGTCCATCACCTCCGCCCACGCCTCCCCCACCGGCCTGCCCGGCCGCACCGCCACCGAGCGTGCCGTGGAGCACGTGCTGGACACCATCGAGGCCGACCCCGTGGTGGCGCCCGACGGTGCCCCGGGGCTGGACAAGCTGCGCCGCACCGTGGCGATGCTGGATGAGCTGTCCGAAGGCTCCGCCGACCGCCCGGCGCGCAGCGCGCGCATCACCGCCACCCGCGCGCGCATCGACACCACCTGCCGTACTCGCTTCGAAACCTCCCTGCAGGCCCGTGTGCTCGCCCCGCTGGCAGCCCCGCTGCCGCAGCAGGCCGAGGCGAGCGAGGCGCTGGAGGATGCCGCGCGCGACCTGCGCCGCTTCGAGCAGGTGGCACGCCGCATCAACAATTCCGACGCCTACGACCGCATGCTGCGCAACACCCGCCCGCTGCTCTCGCCACGCCCCGGCGACGACGCCCAGGCACGGGTGGACCGGCTGCGCCTGGCGGAGATCCTGCTGGGGCCCGAGCAGGCGCTGCAGATGCTGGTGGAGGCGGAGAAGGAAGTCGCCTAGCGCCTGCCGAGCAGCTCCCGCGCCAGGGCGCGCCATTCCTCGTCCAGCGTGGTCTTCGGCATCGCCCGGCCGGCGCGGGCATACCAGTAGCCGGCATTGCCCAGGTCGCCCTCCTTGCGATGCAGGTAGGCGTGCACCGCGGCCCCGATCCGGTCGTCCTGGTCCTGGGCGCAGCCATGGGCACGGGCCCAATCGCCCTTGCCGTCCCACCACAGCCCCTGCACCGCCAGGGACAGCCCCGGCGGCGGGGCGGCGGCGGTGAGCGAGGCCTGGAATTCCTCCAGCGTCATCACGCGGCGCCCAGCAGGCGCTTCAGCTTGCGCACGGCGCTGTCCGGCGTGGTCAGTACCGGCTTGCCGGTGACCTGCGCCACCGCTTCCGCCGCGCGGGCCAGGCTGAACTGCGAGAGCGCGATGGCGTCGCAGTCCTTCAGGGCCGCGGCGGCCAGGGCGGCCAGCCGGTCGTGCTCCGCCCCGTCGCCGCGATCCAGTGCCGCCAGCGATCCCTCGGCCAGGCACGGCACCAGCGTGATCCCCGGCGCCGCGGCGGCAAATTCCGGCGGCATGGAGGCCAGGGTGGGCGCGAAGCTGGCCATCAGCCCGATGCGGCCGGTGGGGCCGGCCAGCGCCAGCGCCTCCTCGATCATCGCCTCGTTCGGCTTCAGCACGGGCATCGGCGCGAGCGCTTCGGCACAGGCCTCGATGCAGGGGCCGAAGGCGGAGCAGGTGAACAGGATGGCATCGGCCCCGGTGTTGGCGGCGTAGCGCGCCAGCGTCAGGAACCGCTCGGTCATCGCCGGCGTCAGCGCGCCGTCGCGGGCGAGGTCGGCCGAGAGGCTGTCATCCAGCAGGTTGGTGCGCCGCACCTCGGGCCACAGCCGCGCGAAGGCGGCTTCGATCGGCGGGGGCGAATGGGCGAGGGCGTGGATGAGGGCGATGCGCATGGCCGGACGATACTCGCGGGCCCGCGCCGTGCAAGGTTGAACCGTGGCCCCGCGCATGGCACAGGGGGCCTCTCCATCGGGATGCCGTGATGCTCAGGCGCTTCTACGATCGCGTGCTGGCCCTGGCCGGCAGCCGGCGTGCCCCGGCGTGGCTTGCGGTGATCAGTTTCGCCGAGAGCAGCGTCTTCCCGATCCCGCCCGATGCGCTGCTGATCCCGATGTGCCTGGCCCGGCCGCAGCACGCCTGGCGCTTCGCCCTGATCTGCACCGTCAGCTCCGTGCTGGGCGGCGCGCTGGGCTACTACATCGGCTATGCGCTGTTCGAGGTGCTGGCCCAGCCGATCATCGCGCTTTACCACTACGAGGCGGCGTTCGAGCGCTTCAAGGCCACCTATGCCGAATGGGGGCTGTGGGTGATCCTGGTGAAGGGCGCCACGCCGATCCCGTACAAGATCGTCACGATTGCCTCCGGCGCGGCCAGCTTCAACTTCGGCGTGTTCATGCTGGCCAGCATCGCCACGCGCGGCCTGCGCTTCTTCCTGGTGGCCGGGCTGCTGCGCCTGTACGGCGAGCCGGTGCGCATCTTCATCGAGCGGCGGCTGACGCTGGTGACCACCCTGGCGGTGCTGGGCATCGTTGGCGGCTTCGCGCTGCTGAAGCTGCTATGATGTGTGCCCATCCCGGCCCCGCGTACCGGGCCGGGGCCACCATGGAAGGCCTTGCCCCCGGGCACCGGGGGGGCTAAGCCCGGCGCTTCCATACCGCCTCCTCGCTGCGCTGCAACAAGGTTGCCCAGATGTTTTCACGCCTGCTCGGGTTCATGTCCGCCGACATGGCCATCGACCTCGGGACTGCCAACACGCTCGTGTATGTGAAGGGCCGCGGCATCGTGCTGGATGAGCCCAGCGTGGTCGCCATCGCCGATGTGCGCGGCAAGAAGCAGGTGCTGGCGGTGGGCGACGAGGCCAAGCTGATGCTGGGCCGCACCCCCGGCAACATCTCTGCCATCCGCCCGCTGCGCGACGGCGTGATCGCCGATTTCGAGGTGGCGGAGGAGATGATCAAGCATTTCATCCGCAAGGTGCACAACCGCCGCGGCTTCGCCTCGCCCATCATCATCGTCTGCGTGCCCTCCGGCTCCACCGCCGTGGAACGCCGCGCCATCCAGGAAAGTGCCGAGAGCGCCGGCGCCCGCAAGGTGCTGCTGATCGAGGAGCCGATGGCGGCCGCGATCGGCGCCGGCCTGCCCGTGACCGAGCCTTCCGGCTCCATGGTGGTGGATATCGGCGGCGGCACCACGGAAGTGGCGGTGATCTCGCTCGGCGGCATCGTCTATGCCCGCAGCGTGCGCGTGGGCGGCGACAAGATGGACGAGGCGATCATCAGCTACATCCGCCGCCACCATAACCTGCTGATCGGCGAAAGCTCCTCCGAGCGCATCAAGATGGATATCGGCGCCGCCTCCGCCCCCTACGACAACGACGAGGGGCCGCTGCGCGAGGTGAAGGGCCGCGACCTGATGAACGGCGTGCCGCGCGAGATCGTGGTCAGCCAGCGCGCCATCGCCGAAAGCCTCGCCGAGCCCGTCACCGCCATCGTGGAAGCGGTGAAGGTGGCGCTGGAAAACACGCCGCCGGAGCTGGCGGCCGATATCGTGGACAAGGGCATCGTGCTCACCGGCGGCGGCGCGCTGCTCAACCGGCTGGACCAGGTGCTGCGCGATGCCACCGGCCTGCCGGTGGTGGTGGCGGAAGATGCGCTGCAATGCGTGGCGCTGGGCACCGGGCGGGCGCTGGAGGAAATGAAGCGCCTGCGCAACGTCCTCACCTCCATGTATTGACGAAAAAGAAAGATTCCTCTTTTTCGGAAGAAAGCACGGAAAAACAGAAGCTTCGGCCGTACCCCCCACGCGGCTGGCGGTACGATCCAGTTCCGCACCGCACGCGCCGAGCAGAAGAAAGTTTTTTTGGTGGGCTGCCATGGCCTGTTGTCGGTTGTTTTCTTTCAAGCACTTGCCGAGTTATCCACAGGATTCCGTTTTCGCTGCCGCCGCCAGCAGCCGGCAACAGTTGTGCCGATGGGGCGAATCGGGCTGGAATAGGAAGTTGATTGCTTAAGTGTTGAAATGTGTCGTGTTGTGTGGTGTCCGCAAGCGGTGATGCGGACCCAGACAGCACGGAGTTGAGGTGATCCGGATATCAATGCCGCTGCGACAGGCCCTTTCCAAGCTGACGCTGCCCATCTTCATGGTGGCGTCCTTCGGCCTGATGCTGCTCGGCAAGGCCGACGCACTGCTGGCCGAACGGGCCCGCATGGCCGTGGCCGATGCCCTGTCACCGCTGTATGCCGCCCTGGCCGAGCCGCTTTCCGTGGTGCATCGCGGCATCGAGGGGGCGCGCCACCTGGCCACCCTGCACGAAGAGAATGCCCGCCTGCGCGAGGAAAACGACCGCCTGCGCCGCTGGCAGGCCGTGGCCCTGGCGCTGGATGCGGAGAACACAACGCTGAAGGCGCAGCTGCGCTGGATCCCCGATCCCGCGCCCAGCTTCCTCACCGCCCGCGTGGTGGCCGATGCCGGCGGCGTCTATGCCCGCGCCGTGCTGCTCTCCCTTGGCCCCAACCACAGCGTGGCGCGCGGCCAGATCGCGCTCGACGATCGCGGCCTGGTCGGGCGCGTCACGGAACTCGGCGCGCGCAGCGCCCGCGTGCTGCTGCTGACCGACATGAACAGCCGCGTGCCCGTCACGCTGGAGAACAGCCGCGGCCGCGCCATCCTGGCCGGCACCAACGGCCCGCGCCCGCGCCTGATGTACTGGGCCGAAGGCACCCAGCCCGCCGAGGGCGAGCGCGTGGTCACCAGCGCGGAAGCCAACACTTTCCCACCCGGCCTGCCCGTGGGCGTGGTGCGCTACAGCACCAGCAACGTGCCGGAAGTGGTGCCCTTCGCCCGGCTGGACCGGCTGGAGGTGGTGCGCCTGTTCGATTACGGCCTGAAAGGCGTCATCCCGCCCGAAGCCAGCGTGGCCCGGCAGTCAGAGCGGCGGCGCTGAGGATAGGCCTGATGGATGACCGCACGCCCGGCATCCGCCCCCGGCAGACCATCGGCCGCCTGCTGGATGCCCTCGCCCGCCGCTTCTTCCCCCTGGCTATGACGGTGGCGCTGGTGCTGATCACCGCCGCCCCCTTCCGCCTGCCCGGCCAGGCCGAGCTGCAGAATGCCGCGGCCCTGGCCTGCGTGTGGTTCTGGTCGGTGTTCCGCCCGCTTTCCATGCCGCCGCCGGCCGTGTTCCTGGTGGGGCTGCTGGCCGATTTGCTGGATTTCGCCCCGCCCGGCGTGGGCGTGGTCACCCTGCTGGTGGCCCATGCCGTGGCGCTGCGCTGGCGCCGCGCGATCACCCGCCAGGGCTTCCTGATGATCTGGCTGGCCTTCGTCACGATGGCCACGGCACTCGCCGCCGTGCAATGGCTGCTCACCTCGCTGCTCACGCTGCGCCTGGTGCCGCTGGGGCCGGCGCTGTTCCAGGCCATGCTGGCCGCCGGGCTCTACCCCCTGCTCGCCGTGCTGCTCGCCCGCGCCCACCGCACCATCGCCGAGCCGGCCAATGCCTGACCACGCCGCCCCAGGCCACGGCCCATGAAGCGCGAGGCCCAGCGCAGCGGCGTGTTCACGCGCCGCGCCCTCATCATCGCCGGTGCCCAGGTGGCCGCCATCGGCGGGCTGGCCGCGCGCCTCTACCAGGTGCAGGTGGAGGAAGGCGCGCGCTACACCACCATGGCCGAAAGCAACCGCATCAGCGCCCGCCTGATCGCGCCCCCGCGCGGTCGGTTGCTGGACCGCGGCGGCGCCATCCTGGCCGGCAACCGCCTCAACTGGCGCGCCCTGCTGGTGGCCGAGCAGACCGGCGACGTGGCCGCCACGCTGGAGAATTTCGGCCGCATCGTGCCGCTGTCCGAAACCGAGCGCGCCCGCATCGAGCGCGAGCTGCGCCGCCACCGCCGCTTCGTGCCGATCATGGTGCGCGAATTCCTCACCTGGGAGGACATGGCCCGCATCGAGGTCAACGCCCCGGAGCTGCCCGGCATCCTGGTGGATGTCGGCACCACCCGCGAATACCCGCACGGCCCCGCCATGGCGCATGTGATCGGCTACGTCGCCCCCCCGGCCGAGGCCGACGTGGCGGAAGACCCGCTGCTGAGCCTGCCCGGCATCCGCGTCGGCCGCGCCGGCATGGAGCGGGTGCACGACACGGTGCTGCGCGGCCGCGCCGGCGCGGTGCAGCTGGAGGTGAACGCCGTCGGCCGCGTGATCCGCGAGCTGGACCGGCGCGAGGGCACCCAGGGCCAGGACGTGAACCTGACCATCGATCTCGACCTGCAGAAATCGGTGCTGGAGCGGCTGGGCGACGAAAGCGCCAGCGCCGTGGTGATGGATGCGCGCAACGGGGAGGTGCTGGCCATGGCCACCAACCCCAGCTTCGATCCCAGCCTGTTCAACTCCGGCGTCTCCCAGGCGCAATGGGTCGCCTGGACCTCCAACCGCCGCGCCCCCCTCATCAACAAGGCCGTCGCCGGGCTGTATGCCCCGGGCTCCACCTTCAAGATGATCGTGGCGCTGGCTGGGTTCGAGGCACGGGTGATCACCGTGGGCGAGACGGTGTACTGCCCGGGCTACCTGGATTTCGGCGATCGCCGCTTCCATTGCTGGCGCAAATACGGCCACGGCTCGGTGGATATGCGCGCGGCCATCAAGGTCAGCTGCGACTGCTACTTCTATGAGGTCGCCAAGCGCGTCGGCATCGACCGGATCGCCGCCATGTCCCACCGCTTCGGCCTGGGCACCAAGCTGGACATCGAGCTGCCCGGCGCGCGCGCCGGCCACGTGCCCACCCGCGCCTGGCGCATCGGCCAGGGCAAGGCGTGGAACATCGGCGACACCATCGTGCACGGCATCGGCCAGGGCTTCTTCCAGCTCACGCCCCTGTCGCTCGCGACCATGACAGCGCGGCTGGCCACCGGCCGCCAGGTGGAGCCGCACCTCACGCGCGCCATCGGCGGCACCATGCAGCGCGGCTTCCGGCCGGAGGACTGGCCGGCGCTGGGCGTGGCGGAGCGCGGCCTGCAGGTGATGCGCGATGCGATGTGGGCGGTGGTGAACGAGCAGGGCGGCACCGCGCTCATCGCCCGCCTGCCCGCCGCCCCCGGCAGCACCGCGCCGCCCGCCCAGATGGCCGGCAAGACCGGCTCCGTCCAGGTCCGCAACGTCACCCGTGAGCAGCGCGAGCGCGGCTTCAAGTCGGAGAACCTGCCCTGGGAATACCGCCCGCACGCGCTGTTCGTCGGCTACGCCCCGCATGATGCGCCGCGCTATGCGCTGGCCGTGGTGGTGGAGCACGGCAACGCGGGGTCGGAGGCCGCCGCCCCCATGGCGCGGGACATCATGGCCGCCACCATGGCGCGCGACCCGGTGATCCGCAGCGAACGCCCGCGTGTGGCCGAAGGGGGCCCGCCGCGATGAGCGTGATGGAACGCCGCCTGATCCGCGACAACTCCTTCGACATCACCAGCAAGCTGTTCCGTATCAGCTGGCTCTATGTGCTGCTGCTCTCGGCGCTGGCCGGCGTGGGCTACGTGGCGCTCTATTCCGCCGCCGGTGGCGCGCCGGAGCCCTATGCGGCGCGCCACATTTTCCGCTTCGCCGTTGGCCTGGTGCTGATGCTCAGCATCGCCATGATCGACATCCGCTTCATCCAGAAAATGTCCTGGCTGGCCTGGCTCGGCGGCGTGGTGTTGCTGGTGCTGGTGCTCAAGATGGGCAACGTCGGCAAGGGCGCGCAGCGCTGGATCGAGCTGGGCGGCATGCAGTGGCAGCCTTCGGAACTGATGAAGCTCTGCCTCGTGCTCGGGCTGGCCTCCTGGTTCCACCGCGCCAGCTGGGAGAAGATGGGCAACCCGCTGTTCCTGATCCCGCCGCTGATTGCGGTGGCCATCCCGGTCGGGCTGATCCTGAAGCAGCCCAACCTCGGCACCGCCGTCATCACCGCCGTGGTGGGCGGCACGGTGTTCCTGGGCGCCGGGCTGCGCTGGTGGAAGGTGGTGCTGGCCGTGGGCGGCGTGGTGGCCGCCGCGCCGATCGCCTACAGCCACCTGCGCGACTACCAGCGCGCCCGCATCGACACCTTCCTGAACCCCGAGAGCGACCCGCTCGGCGCCGGCTACAACATCATCCAGTCCAAGATCGCGCTCGGCTCCGGCGGCATCTGGGGCAAGGGCTACCTGCAGGGCACCCAGGGCCACCTGAACTTCCTGCCGGAAAAACAAACCGACTTCATCTTCACCATGCTGGCGGAGGAATTCGGCCTGGTCGGCAGCCTCGCCGTGCTGGGCCTGCTCGCCTGCATCATCCTGGGCGGCATGCTGATCGCGCTGCGCTGCCGCCACCAGTATGGAAGGCTGGTGGCGCTGGGCATCAGCATGAACTTCTTCATGTATGTCTTCGTGAACATCGCCATGGTGATGGGCGCCATCCCCGTGGGCGGCGTGCCGCTGCCGCTGGTGAGCCACGGCGGCTCGGCGATGATCATGGTGATGATCGGCATGGGCGTGCTGATGAGCGTGCACGTCCACCGAGACGTGGAGTTCGACGAACGCCAGCGGGATTTGTGAAGCGCCTCCGCCCTCAGTTGGCGGCAGCCGCGGCGGTGTCCGCCCGTGCCAGGCGCGCCTCTTCCGCCACCCTGGCCAGGAACAGCAGCACCCGCCGGCCCATCGTCTGCCAGCCGGTCTCGCCGATCAGGAACTCGTGCCCCCCGTCCGTCAGGTGCCACTCCACGTGCTCCGACAGCGGGATGTCGCGCAGGTCCTCGGCAGTGCCGTAGGGGTCGTCCCGCCCCTGGATGATCAGCGTGGGCGTCTGGATCGTGGCGAGATGGGCATGGCGCTCCGGCTCCGGCACCCGCCCGGGCGCATGGAACGGAAAGCCCAGGCACACCACGGCGGCCACCTCCGCCTGGCGCGCATGCAGCGTCGCCACCCGCGCACCGGAGGAGCGGCCGAACAGCACCGCCTCGCCCGCCCGCCCCTGCAGCGCCGTGGCCAGCCGCTGCTGGCGGGAGGCCAGGTTGCGCTCGTGATGGCCGCGATGGTCCGGCGCCAGCATGTCTGCCTGCCCCACCATCGTGCCGGCCAGGAACGGCGCCAGCACGCGGCACAGATGCGTTTCCACATAGTCGTCCGCCGGCCAGGAATCGCCGCACAGGAAGGCGCCGTGATGGCTCGCAGAGATCTCCGTGCCGGGCGCGCCGTAGCCCCGCACCACCAGCACCGACTCCCGGTTGAGCCCCTCGAACATCGCAGCCGGCAGCACCGCCTCGGCGCCGGTCCAGCGCCAGCCATTGGTTTCCTGCGGATGGAAGCCGGGGCCGAACGCCGCGGAGCCCGCGGCAAAATGCCGCCGCCCGCCTGCCGTCACGATATCGATTCCCGTCACCGCGAAGCCCAACTCCCGGCGGTCCAGCGAGGGGCCGTGGTCGCAGGGGCGGAACGTCGCCGCCCGCAGCACAACCTCGCCCGGCATGGGGGGCAGCGCGAACGCAAGCCAGCCCGGCGCGCTCAGCACCGGCAGCCGCTCGGCGCCCTTGTTCCTGCTCGTGACGAGGCGCAAGCCCCGGAGCCCCGCCCCAGCCGAAACCAGCATCCAGCCTCTCCGACCATCGAATCGTGGCGGGACGCTAGGGCGGGGTGGTTAATCGAAAATCACCACCCGTCTAAAAAGAATGATAATTCTCGACCCTTGGTGTGCATGCCGGCGCCTGTTACACGGCCAGCAGCGCACCTGCCGCCGCGGCGGCCGCCACCACCGCCCAGGGGGGGGCCTTCCACAGCACCAGCGCCACGAAGGCGGCCAGCACCAGCGCGAAATCCGCAGGCATATGCACGCTGCCCTGCCAGATCGGGTCGAACAGCGCGGCCAGCAGAATGCCCACCACCGCCGCGTTCACCCCGCGCAGCGCCGCCTGCGCATCGGGCCGCCGCCGCAGCCCGTCCCAGAAGGGCAGGGCGCCCGCCATCAGCAGCAGCCCCGGCAGGAAGATCGCCACCAGCACCGTCGCCCCGCCCAGCACGCCGCCAGAGGCCGCGCCCAGGAAGGCGCCGAAGGTGAACAGCGGCCCGGGCACCGCCTGCGCCAGCGCATAGCCGGCCAGGAACTGGTCCGCCGGCACCCAGCCGGAGGGCACGAAGGCCCGCTCCAGCAGCGGCAGCACCACATGCCCGCCGCCGAACACCAAGGCACCCGCCCGGTACCCCGCCTCCGCCAGCGCCACCCCGTGGCCCAGCGGCGCCAGCACCGGCAGCCCCACCAGCAGCACCAGGAACGCCGCCAGCGCCGCCAGCGCCGGCCCGCGCCCGATCGTGATGCCCAGCGGCGCGCCCACCGAGCTTGCCCCGTCCCGGCACAGCGCCAGCCCCAGCCCGGCGCCGATCGCGATCACGCCGATCTGCGTCGCTGCCGAGGGCAGCAGCAGCATCGCCACCGCCGCCGCCGCCGCGATGGTGGCGCGCGTGCGGTCTGGCGCCAGGCTGCCCGCCATGCCCCACACCGCCTGCGCCACCACCGCCACGGCCACCAGCTTCAGCCCGTGCACGATCCCGGCCCCAACTCCGCTGGTCGCCAGATCCACCCCATAGGCCGCCGCCACCATCACGATGGCCGAGGGCATGGTGAACCCGATCCACGCCGCGATCCCGCCGGCCAGCCCGCCGCGCAGCATCCCCAGCGCGAACCCGGTCTGGCTGCTCGCCGGCCCCGGCAGGAACTGCGCCAGCGCCACCAGATCGGCGTACTCCGCCTCGCCCAGCCACTTGCGCCGCGTCACGAACTCCGCCCGGAAATACCCCAGATGCGCCACCGGCCCGCCGAAGCTGGTCAGGCCCAGGCGCAGGAAGATCAGCAGGATGGCGAAGAAGCCATCTTGGCGTGGGGCAGGGTGGGTCACGTCGGGGGTCCTCGTGCGGGCAACCCCGGCAGCATTGGTCAGCCCGGCTGAAGAGGCAACTTGAAGGTGATGTCGTGGCGGCTGCGCCCGGCCTCGATCCAGCCGAAGCGGCGATAGAACGCCTCCGCCCGCGTGCCGGCCCCGGTTTCCAGCACCGCCTCGCCCACGCCCTGCTCCGTCAGCCAGTCCACGCAGGCGCGCATCAACGCCAGGCCCACGCCGCGCCCCTCGCAGCCCGGCCGCACGAACAGCGCCCACACCTCGCCATCCAGCGCCGCGATGCAGAACCCCAGGATCGTGCCGTCCGCCTCCGCCACCCAGCCGCGGCCGCGATCCAGGATGTAGTCATGATACATCGACCGGGTCACCCGCGACGGGTCCGAAAGCCGGTTCTCGGTCACCGACAGCCGCAAGTCCTGCACCTCGTCCCAGTCGCCCAGCTGGGCCGGGCGCAAGGCGAAGCTCACCGCCGCGCCATGATGAACAACCGCCGGAACGGCAGCAGCGTGGTCCCGTCCGCCCGGCGCGGATAATGCGGCGCCACCGCCTCGGTATAGGCCGCCAGGAACTCGGCACGCAGCCCCTCCGGCAACGGATCGAGGAACGGCCGCAGGCTGGTCCCGCTCGCCCACTGCACCGCGGCGTTCTCGCCGCTGAGCGCATGCAGGTAGATCGTCTCCCAGATATCCAGGGAGGCCGCGATGGGCTTCAGGATGTCCCAATACTGCCCGGGCTCCAGGATCGGCGGCGCCCCGCCGACATCGGCGAGCAGCGAGGCCCACGGCCCGTTGGCCGCCACCTCGTGCTGCAACGCCCGGATCGGGGCCGCATGCATCGCCGGCATCTGCACCGCCAGCGTGCCACCCGGTGCGAGCTGCCCCAGCAGCCGCGGAAACAGCGCCGCATGCCCGCCCAGCCAGTGCAGCGCGGCATTGGAATAGATCACATCCACCGGGCTTTCGGCCGTCCAGCCCCCGAAATCCGCCTCCGCGAACCGGCACCCCGGCGCGGCGCGGCGCGCCTTCTCCAGCATCGCCGCCGAGCCATCGATGCCCAGCACGTCGGCCCCCGGCCAGCGCTGCTTCAGGAACACGCTCACATTGCCGGGCCCGCAGCCCAGATCCACCACCCGCGCCGGCGCATCCGCATCCACCTTCGCCAGCAGGTCCAGCGCCGGCCGCAGCCGCTCATCGCCGTAGCGCAGATAGATCGACGGATCCCAGCTCGTCGCAATCCCCACGGGTTCAGACATGCGCCAGTACCGCGTCGCAGATGCGCGCCAGGTCCTCCTCCGTCAGGTCCGGATGGATCGGCAGCGCCATGATGCGCCCGGCCAGGTCCTCGGAGACCGGCAGCGCCGCCCCGTCATGCGCGCCCTGATAGGCCGGCTGCTGGTGCAGCGGCTTGGGGTAGTAGATCGCACTCGGCACGCCGGCGGCGCGCAGACCGTCCTGCAGCTTCGTCCGCGCCGCGCCATCCGGCAGCAGGATCGCGTAGATCGCCCAGGCCGCCTTGCTGTCCGCCACCCGCGCCGGCGTCACCACCGCATTGCCCAGCCGCGAATCGTAGTAGGCCGCCACGCGCTCGCGCGCCGCCAGCTCGTCGGCGAACACCGTCAGCTTGCTCAGCAGCACCGCCGCCTGCAGCGTGTCCAGCCGCCCGTTCATGCCGGTACGCAGCACCTCGTAGCGCGTGGTGCCCTCGCCATGGGTGCGCAGGCTGCGATACAGCGCCGCCCGATCGTCGCTCTCGGTGAACAGCGCGCCGCCATCGCCATAGGCACCCAGCGGCTTGCTCGGAAAGAAGCTCGTCGCCGTCGCATCCGCCATCGTGCCCAGCATCCGGCCGGAAAGGCTCGCCCCGAAGCTCTGCGCGCAATCATCCAGCGTCACCAGCTTCTCGCGCGCGGCAATCGCCGCCAGCGCCGGCCAATCCGCCGGCTGCCCGAACAGATCCACCCCGATCAGCATCCGCGGCGTAAGCTTCCCCGCCGCCCGCACCTCGGCGACCCTTGCTGCCAGATGCGCCGGGTCGATCTGGAAGGTGCGCGGATCCACATCCACGAACACCGGCGTTGCCCCCAGCACCAGCGGCACCTCGGCCGTGGCGGTATAGGTGAAGGCCGGCAGGAACACCGCATCCCCGCGCCCGATCTCCTCGGCCATCATCGCGATCTGCAGCGCATCGGTGCCGGAGCTGATGGAAATGCAGTGCTTCGCCCCGCAGAACTGCGCCAGCGCCTGCTCCAGCTCCACCACTTCGGGCCCCAGGATGAACTGGCAATGCCCCAGCACCGCCTCCAGCCGCCGGCGCAGATCGGCCTCGATCCGGGCCTGCTGGCCCTTGAGGTCGATGAAGGGGATCGGGCGCGGCTGTTCGTTCATGTCAGTCCCTCAGGCACGCGCCGCGCCGCCCTCTGCCGAAGCAGGGCCGGGCGCGGCGTTGTGGGCGAATTCCGGAATCTGGCGGCCCAGCAGGGCCAAGGCGAGGCGGATATTGCCGCCGCGCGCCGCCAGCGCGATCTCATCGATAGCCCGGCCGACGATGGCGGCATCGGCGGTGCGCGGGGTGGCCATCAGCAGCCCGTCATGCCCGATCGGCACCGCGGGCTCACGGCCGTGGAACAGCTCCTCGAACAGCTTCTCGCCCGGCCGCAGCCCGGTGTAGCGGATCTCGATATCCACATCGGGCCGCAGCCCGGCCAGCCGGATCATGTTGCGCGCGAGGTCGGAAATCTTCACCGGCTCGCCCATGTCCAGCACGAAGATGCCGCCCTGGCGCAGGAAATCCGGCGAGGTATCCAGCGCGCCGGCACCCCGTTCCGCGTCGGTCGTACCGACGACCGAGGCCTGCAGCACCAGCCCCACCGCCTCGCGCACCGTCATGAAATAGCGCTGCATGTCCGGGTGCGTCACCGTCAGCGGCCCGCCGCGCGCCAGCTGGCGCTGGAACAGCGGCACCACGCTGCCGGTGGAGCCCAGCACATTGCCGAACCGCACGGTGATGCAGCGCATCCCGCCTGAGGCACGGCCCTGAATGTCCAGCGCCTGGCAGAACATCTCCGCCAGCCGCTTCGAAGCCCCCATCACACTGGTCGGGTTCACCGCCTTGTCGGTGGAGATCAGCACCATCGCCGCCGCCCCGGCCGCGCGCGCCGCCTCGGCCACATGGCGCGTGCCCAGCGCGTTGGTCAGCAGCCCCTCGGCCGGGTTCGCCTCCACCAGCGGCACGTGCTTCAGCGCCGCGGCATGGAACACCAGCTCCGGCCGCGCCCGCTCGAACACGTCGCGAATCCGCGCCTCGTCGCGCACATCGGCGATCACCGCCTCGCGCGGCACCAGCGGCGCCGCCTCGCCCAGCTCCAGGTCGATCTGCCACAGCGCGAACTCGCCGGAATCCAGCAGCACCAGCTTCGCCGGGCCGAGGGCTGCCACCTGCCGCGCCAGCTCGCTGCCGATGGAGCCGCCGGCCCCGGTCACCAGCACCCGGCGCCCCTGCACCAGCCGCGCCATGCCCTCGCGGTCCAGCCGCACCTGCGGCCGGTTCAGCAAATCCTCGATCGCCACCGGCGCCAGCTGCAACCCCTTCTCCGCACCCTGCGCCGGATCCAGGCTGGTGATCCGCGGCGCACTCGCCACCCGCACGCCCTGCTGCTCCGCCACCGCCATCACCTGCGCCAGCGACGTGCCGGAAAGCGCGGGGTCGGTCACCACCAGCGTGCCCGGCAGCCGCCCCTCCTCGCGCAGCCTGGCCAGCACGGCGGGAAGCTCCGCCAGCCCGCCCAGGATCGGCTGCCCGTTGATCCGCCGCCCGGTCTGCGCCCGCCCGGTGGAAACCAGCCCCATCACGAAGAACGGGGGCGCCGCCTCGGCCGCCAGCGCGCGCAGGAACAGGTCGCTGCCCTCGCCCGCGCCCACCAGCAGCACCGCCGCCCCGCCCTGCGCCTGCCCGCGCCCCTCCTGCGACAGCCGATAGGCCAGGCGGGGTGCCGCCAGCAGCACGATCAGCGCCAGCGCATGCGCCACCGGAAAACTCGGCCCGGGCATCACCGCCCCGCCCTCGCGCAGCCCCACCGGGAACACCGCCGCCGCCGCCACCGAAGCCGCGGCCAGCGCCAGCAAATCCTGCGTGCCGGCGAAGCGCCAGTACTGCACCGAAAGCTTGAACGGCACGCCCGCCAGCAGCAGCGCCACCGCCGCCCAGGGCAGCGCCCACCACGGCCCCAGCAGGTCGGCGCTATTCCCCGGGGGGGCCACCAGCCAGCGCGCAAGCAGATACGCGGCCGCGGCCAGCAGCCCGTCCAGCCCCACGTTCAGCCCGATCCGCACCAATGCGCGCCGCGTCGCCATACCCTTCTTTACATCCCGCAACCGTGTCGCGGCCATAGGGGCCGCACCACAGAGGTCCATAGGGCCCGTTTGCGGCACCACAACGGCAACGTGAACCGAAGCTTCAACGAAGTGTCACCACGCCGCCATTGTGACAGCCCCGCCAGCGGCGTATTCGGGCGACAGATGACCCAGAAATCCCGCCGACTCCCCTTCGGCCGCGCCGCCAACGCCGACCCCGCCGTGGAGGAGGCCGAGGCGGCCGCCTGGGCATTGCCCCGCCGCCGCGCGGTGCTGCGCCGCCTGGGCCCGATCTGGCGCCTGATGCTCGTCCTGCCCTGGACCCTGCTCTGCGCCATCCCGCAGCTCCTCGTGCTGGCTCTGCCCGGCAAGCCCACCGCCCTCGTCACCCGCCTCTACTGGCGCGGCCTCTGCGCCATCCTCGGCCTGCGCCTGCGCCTCATCGGCGCCCCGGCCCACACCACCGCCGATGGCCGCCCGGTGGTCTATGTCTCCAACCATTCCTCCTGGCTGGACATCCTCGCCCTCGGCGCCCAGCTCGACGCTGCCTTCATCGCCAAGGAGGAGGTCGCCGGCTGGCCCCTCATCGGCTGGATCGCCCGCCTCGGCCGCACCGTCTATGTCCGCCGCGCCCGCACCAGCACGGTGCGCGAACGCGACGAAATGCGCACCCGCCTCGCCGCCGGCGACAGCCTGATCCTGTTCCCAGAGGGCACCACGTCCGACGGCGCGCGCGTGCTGCCATTCCGCTCCGCCTTCCTCTCCATCGCCGAGCTTCCCGTCGGGCCCGGCGGCCTGCCGCCGATCGTCCAGCCGGTCTCCCTGGTGTACGACCGCCTGGCCGGCCTGCCCGTCGGCCGCGCCGCCCGCCCGATCTTCGCCTGGTATGGCGACATGGAGATCGCGCCCCACTACTGGCAGCTCGCCCAGCACGGCGGCATGCGCGCCAGCCTGCTGCTGCACCCGCCGCTGGACCCGCGGGATTTCCCCAACCGCAAGGCCCTCACCCAGGCGGTCTGGCAGGCCAGCGCCGACGGGGCCGCCCTGCTGCGCCAGAACCGCCCGGCGCCCAGCCCCGCCAAACAGCCCGCCGAGGCCGCCTCCGCAGCGGCCCTTGCCTAGCCGCAGCCGCGAAATCCTTGACACGGCACCACCCCCACCGGCGAAACTGCGCCTGTTGCCCCGGAGTGCCCCCCCAGCCTTGCGCTTGACCTGTCGCCCCGCGACCCGCATTCCTCCGCCGTTAGGCTGGACCAGCCTTCGGCTGGACAAGAGGACGCGCGGATGACCAACACCAAGCGCCTCCACATGATCACGTGGGGCTGCCAGATGAACGTGTATGACAGCGGCCGCATGGCCGATGTCCTGGCCCCGCTCGGCTACGGCCCGGCGGAGCGGCCGGATGATGCCGACATGATCATCCTCAACACCTGCCATATCCGCGACAAGGCGGCGGAAAAGGTGTTCTCCGAACTCGGCCGCCTGCGCTTGGTCAAGCAGGCACGCGCCGAAGCCGGCCAGCGCACCATCCTCGCCGTCGCCGGCTGCGTCGCCCAGGCGGAGGGCGCCGAAATCCTCGCCCGCGCGCCCTACGTGGATATCGTGCTCGGCCCGCAAACCTATCACCGCCTGCCGGAAATGGTCGCCCAGGCCAGCCGCGCCGCCGGCGCCGTGATCGAAACCGATTTCCCCGCCGAGCAGAAATTCGATTTCCTGCCCGAAGCCGCCGCCCCGCAGGGCCTCACCGCCTTCCTCACCATCCAGGAAGGCTGCGACAAGTTCTGCAGCTTCTGCGTCGTCCCCTACACCCGCGGCGCCGAAGCCAGCCGCCCGGCCGCCTCGGTCATCGCCGAAGCCCGCCGCCTCGTCGCCTCCGGCGCCCGCGAGCTCACCCTGCTCGGCCAGAACGTCAACGCCTGGCACGGCGAAGGCCCGGATGGCGCGCCCCGCACCCTCGGCTGGCTGATGCGCGAACTCGCCGAAATCCCCGGCCTCTGGCGCCTGCGCTACACCACGTCGCACCCGCGCGACATGGACCAGGAACTGATCGACGCCCACCGGGACATCCCGGCGGTCATGCCCTACCTGCATCTCCCCGTGCAGTCCGGCTCCGACCGCATCCTCGCCGCCATGAACCGCAAGCACACGGCCGACGAATACCGCGCCATCATCGCCCGCCTGCGCGCCGCCCGGCCGGATCTGGCACTTTCCTCCGATTTCATCGTCGGCCACCCCGGCGAGACCGATGCGGATTTCCAGGCCACGATTCAGCTCATCCGCGACGTCGGCTTCGCCAGCGCCTTCAGCTTCAAGTATTCGCCCCGCCCCGGCACCCCCGCCGCCGGCGCCGCCCTCCAGGTGCCGGAAGCGGTGAAGGATGCCCGCCTGCAGGAACTCCAGGCCCTGCTGCGCGAACAGCAGGCCGCCTTCAACGCCGATTGCGTCGGCCGCATTGTGCCCGTTCTCTTCACCGGCCACGGCCGCCACCCCGGCCAGATCGTCGGCCGCTCGCCCTGGCTCCAGCCGGTCCACGTCATCGGCACCGAAGCCCTGATCGGAACCGAAGCCAGGGTGAAACTTTCCACCGCCCACACCAACTCCCTGTCCGGAACCCTCGCCGAAGCCGCCCTCACCCCTGCCCAGGAGCGAACCCCCGCTTGAGCGCCACCAACCTGCCCAGCCTGCCCGGCAGCATCCGCACCGCGCAGGGCCCCGCCCAAGCCGCCGTCACCCTCCAGTTCGCCGACAACACGCTGCTGTCGCTGCTGCTCGGTGACCACGACCGGCACCTGGTGCGCCTGGAACAGGGATTGGGCGTGCGGCTCGCCTGCCGCGGCAACCGCCTCGCCGTCACTGGCGACGCCGCCCGCGTGGAAGCCGCCCAGGGCGCCATCAACGGCCTCTACGCCAAGCTCCAGCGCGGCGAGGCCGTCGGCCCCAGCGAGGTCGATGCCGCCATCCGCCTCGCCGAAATCGAAGACCCCCGCCTGCCGCTGTCCGATCTTCCGGCCATCCGCACCAAGCGCGGCGCCATCGGCCCGCGCTCCCCGGGCCAGGCCACCTACATGGACCTGCTGGCCCGCCACGAGATGGTCTTCGCCCTCGGCCCCGCCGGCACCGGCAAGACCTACCTCGCCGTCGCCCAGGCCGTGGCCATGCTCACCGCCGGCAAGGTCGACCGTATCGTCCTCTCCCGCCCCGCCGTCGAAGCCGGCGAACGCCTCGGCTTCCTGCCCGGCGACCTCAAGGAAAAGGTCGATCCCTACCTGCGCCCGCTCTACGACGCGCTGCACGACATGATGCCCGGCGACCAGGTCACCCGCCGCATGGGCACCGGGGAGATCGAGGTCGCGCCGCTCGCCTTCATGCGCGGCCGCACCCTGGCCCATGCCTTCGTGATTCTCGACGAAGCGCAGAACACCACGCCGGTGCAGATGAAGATGTTCCTCACCCGCATGGGCGAAGGCACCCGCATGGTCATCGCCGGCGACCTCTCCCAGGTCGATCTCCCCGCCGGCACCCGCTCCGGCATGCGCGACGCGCTGGAGACGGTGGAAGGCGTGCCCGGCATCGCCATCGCCCGCTTCGACAAGCGCGACGTGGTCCGCCACCCCCTTGTCGCGCGCATTGTCGAAGCCTACGACCAGCGCACCGCTGCCGAGGGCGACACCGCCCGCCGCCGCCGCGCCTCGCCGCAGCCTGACGCTGTGGCACCAACAGGCCCGGCCGCTGTCGGCGGCCAAACAGGAAAGTAAATGGACCCCTCCAGTAGACCCAGCCCCGCAACCGCGGGGCTCCCCCTCGCTCTCCCGTCGGAGATCGAGATCATCATCGCGGACCCAGCCTGGCGACGCTTCGTCGCCCGCCCAGAGGCCGTCGCCCGCCAGGCCGCCGGCACCACCGGCGGGGCCGCTACTATCGTCCTGGCCAGTGATGCAGAGGTGAAGCGCCTCAACGCCCGCCACCGCGACCGCAACAAGCCCACCAACGTGCTCACCTTCGAGCCCGCCGCCCCCGGCCTGCCCGGTGAGATCGTGCTCGCCCTCGGCACCGTAAGGCGGGAGGCCCAATCCGCCGGCCGCCGCCCCGCCGACCACCTCGCCCATCTCGTAGTGCACGGCATGTTGCACCTGCAGGGCCACGACCACGGCGAAGCCGGCGAGGCCCGCCGCATGGAAATGGCCGAATCCCGCGCGCTGTCCCGCCTGCGCAGGCCGAACCCGTGGAAGACCTCCATGGGGAAATCCGGGGGGCGCGGCCTGTGAGCGCCTCCCGCCACTCCATGCTGGACCGCATCCGCGCGAAACTCCGTGGCCGCGCCGAGCCCAGCGTGCGCGAATCCATCGCCGAACTCGTCCAGGAAGCCGCCGGCAACCAGGCGGGCCACAACGGCACCCCGGAAATCGACCCGCACGAACAGGCCCTCATCGCCAACGTGCTGCGCCTGCGCGGCAAGCAGGCCGACGACGTCATGGTCCCGCGGGCGGACATCATCGCCATGCGCGTCGATGTCTCGCTCGATGAAGCCCTGGCCCTGATCCGCTCCGACGGCCATTCCCGCCTGCCGGTCTACCGCGAATCCCTCGATGACATCGTCGGCATGGTCCACATCAAGGACGTCTTCGCCTATGTCGGCCGCTCCGAGGCGTTCAACCTGGAAAAGATCGTCCGCCGCCCCCTGCTCGTCGCCCCGCAGATCCCGGTGCTCGACCTGCTGCTGCAGATGCGCCAGGCCCGCATGCACCTCGCCTTGGTAGTCGACGAGTACGGCGGCATCGACGGCCTCGTCACCATCGAGGACCTGGTGGAGGAAATCGTCGGCGACATCAGCGACGAGCACGACGAGCCCGAAAGCCAGATGTGGACCGAACGGCCGGATGGCACGATCGAAATCGACGCCCGCCTGCCCGTCGCCGAATTCGAGCAACGCCTCGGCCCCGTCCTCACCGACGACGAGCGCAACGCCGATATCGACACGATCGGCGGCCTGGTCATGACACTCGCCGGCCGCGTCCCCACCCGCAGCGAGGTGATCGGCCACCCCAGCGGCATCGAGTTCCGCATCCTGGAAGCCGATGTCCGCCGCATCCGCCGCCTGCGCATGCGCCGCCCTACCCCCAGCACCGACGACTGATCCCCAAACGCCTCTTCGTGGCACCAGTTGGCAAGAGCCTGGTCGAGACCTCGCTCCGGTGAGTCAGAGGCGGCCGCTTGGCCGCCGCCCGGCGGTGATTTGCGAGCACCGGAGCGGAGCGGCCCGGAGGCCGTGAGCACCGGAGCACAGCAAATCGCCGTCGGATGACCGCCGGAGTAGAGGTATCGATCAGGCTCTCACCAAGTGTAGCGCAGGCCCGCCGTCACCGCCTGGCCCAACGTGCGGGTGGAGGTGGTGTTGGAATAGGCCACGAACAGCTTCAGCGGCGTCTTCGTCTCCAGCACCGCCTGCGCCGAGGTCACCAGCGCATCGCGCCCGCCGCCCGCGTTCATCAGCGCGAACCCCGCCCCCGGCAGGCCCGAGATCCGGCCCGAAACCCGCGTGCGCTCGTCGCCGAACTCATGCGCCCAGGCCGCGCTCACGGTGCCAACAAGCCGCATCCCCTCGCCGAACGCGAAGCCGCGGTCCACCCGCACCCCCAGCTGGGATTGCAGGCTGGTCAGCTCGCCGCGATCGATGTTGGCGCCAACCGCCCCCGCGCCATACTCATTGAGCCCGCCCTGGTGCAGCCGCAGCGCGGAGAAGCCCAGGCTCGGCTCCACCTGCCAACCCGAAACATCCATGCGCACGCCGCCCTTCACCTGGCCGCCCACGCCCAGGCTGCCGGTGTCGCCCTGCGATGTGGCGCCATAGAAGCCCAACGGGCGCGAAGCCTTGCCCTGCGCGGCCAGCAGGCTCACCTGCGCATCCACGAAACCCAGGCCGTAGGGGGTGCCAAGGCTGTAGCTGCCATACCCCGTGAGGTGACCCACCTCGCCCTTCTGTTGCCCGCCATTGCCGGCGCCCACCATCAGGTGGGAAACCCCAACCGCCGCGCCCAGCCGCAGCCCGGGCATCACGGGCGCATCCACGCCCACCGTCGCCCCGCCGCCGCGCACCGTGCTGCCCGGCTGGTTCGCCGGCCCGTTCGTCGTGCGCTGGGTCATCCCGCTGCCCTGCATCCAGAACGTCATGCCCTGCGCCGTGGTCACGGATTGCCCGCCCGCCTGCGCCGTGCCGCTGCGCCGCGCCGAAAGCTCGCCGCCCACGCTGCCCATCGCCGCCAGGAACGCATCGCGCTGCGCCGAAAGCGCATCGGCATAGATCATCGGCGCCATCTGCCGCTGGTTCTCCAGCATCTGCGCCGGCGAAAGCCCCAGGATCGGCGCGA
Organism: Rhodospirillales bacterium; assembly: GCA_947460455.1. Lineage (GTDB taxonomy): Bacteria > Pseudomonadota > Alphaproteobacteria > Acetobacterales > Acetobacteraceae > CAMDGX01. The sequence continues at coordinate 53,627 of CANHKG010000001.1, forward strand.
ACACCGCCGCCTGCTCGGGCGTCGCCGCCGCACCGCCCACCGGCAGCCCGGCCGCCAGCGCCAGGCCCATCGGCGCCGACCAGTCCTGCACCACCATGAACGCCACCGGCGGCGGTGCCGCGGCCGCCGCGAACGCCCCGGGCGCATCGGTATAGAACCCCAGCGGCAGCGCGACCGAAGCCGACCCCCCGAACGAGGTCACCACCACGCTATAGGTCGTGCCGCTCGCCAGCACCGCGCTCAGCTTCGGGCACAGCCCCGCGCTGCCGGAGCACAGCCCCATGGTCACGCCGGGAATGCCCAGGCCGTCGGAGTCGTCGCTCAGCCCCAGCACGCCCGTCGCCGGGCTCGCCGGGTTGAACACCCCCGTCGCCAGGAACATGACGGAATCGAACGGCGCGCTGGTCTGCCCGAAGGTGAACGTCCCCGACGCCGTCGGCACATAGAACACGGAGACAAACCCGCGCGTCGTGCTCCCGCCCGTCAGGTCGGCAACCATGCTTAGCCCCCCCGCGCCGCCCGACATCGTCCCCTGCGTCAGCCCCGGCGTGCTGCCGGTAACGGTGATCGTGGAAACCTGCGCCTCCGTCACCTGCGGCACCACCGCCGCGAGGCCCATGGCCATCGCAGCCGCCACCAGCGGCCGTGCGCGCGCAGACCCCCGGGACAAAGTGGGAAATCTGTCGTGCATCTGGGCCATCAGGTCGAACCTCCATCTATCGTGCTGCTGCAACACCGGGAGGCGATCTAGAAAGAAAATAGTTACCGAAAAAATAAAACAATGATGAACAGGGAGTTAATATAGAGTGCTTAAAATCTTGAAAAAAATAACCGATTAGCCTGTCCATCGGGCTGAACCGGGCCTGAACCCCCGCCGCCCCTCCCGGCCACGCGGTCCACCCAAGCCGCCCCCGATTGGCCCATTGCGCCCACCCACCGTTGCGGCACGATACCCTCCACGGCGCCGCCCGACCCCCGCCACGCACGACGGAGACCCCAAACGCAAGCCGGGCCGATCGCCCCCCGCGAAGGAGGCAACCGGCCCGGCATCCGCGCCGCGGGGAACCCCCGCCGCAGCGGCTCCTACCAGCTGTAGCGCAGCCCCGCCGTCACCGCCTGCCCCAGCGTCCGGGTGGAGGCCGTGTTGGAATAGGCCACGAACAGCTTCAGCGGCGTCTGCGTCTCCAGCACCGCCTGGGCCGAGGTCACCAGCGCATCGCGCCCGCCACCGGCGTTCATCAGCGCGAACCCGGTCCCCGGCAGGCCCGAGATCCGGCCCGAAACCCGCGTGCGCTCGTCGCCGAACTCATGCGACCAGCCCGCGCTCACGGTGCCGACAAGCCGCATCCCCTCGCCGAACGGGAAGCCGCGGTCCACCCGCACCCCCAGCTGGGATTGCAGGCTGGTCAGCTCGCCGCGATCGATGTTGGCGCCAACCGCCCCCGCGCCATACTCATTGAGCCCGCCCTGGTGCAGCCGCAGCGCGGAGAACGCCACGCTCGGCTCCACCTGCCAGCCCGCGACATCCACGCGCACGCCGCCCTTGACCTGCCCGCCAGCCCCCAGGCTGCCGGTATCGCCGCGTGAGGTCGCGCCATACAGCGAAAGCTGGCGCGAAGCCTGCCCCTGCGCCGCCAGCAGGCTCGCCTGCGCATCGATGAAGCCCAGGCCCCAGGCGCCCATGCCCAGCGAATAGCTGCCATAGGCCGTCAGGTGGCCCACCTCGCCCTTGTGCTTCCCGCCATTGCCGGCCCGCACCACCTGGTGCGCCACACCCACCGCCACGCCCAGCCGCACGCCCGGCAGCGCCAGCGTATCCACGCCCACCGTCGCCCCGCCGCCCTGCACCGTGTTGCCCGGCGTGTTGCCCGGCCCATTCGTCGTGCGCTGCGTCGTCCCGCTGCCCTGCATCCAGAACGTCGTGCCCAGCGCCGTCGTCACCGCCTGCCCGCCGGCCTGCGCCACCCCGCCACGCCGCGCCGAAAGCTCGCCACCCACGCTGCCGGTCGCCGCATGGAACGCCGTGCGCTGCGCCGAGAGCGTGTCGGCATAGATCATCGGCGCCAGCTGCCGCTGGTTCTCCAGCATCTGCGCCGTGGTCAGGCCATAGATCGGCCCGAACACTGCGGCCTGCGCCGCGCTCGCCGCACCGCCCGCAGCCGGCCGCACCGCATCCAGTGCCAGCCCTATTGGCGCCGACCAGTCCGCCATCGCGCCGAACTGCGCCGGCGTCACCACCAGGTCGATCGTGGTGCTGCCATAAACAACGTCGAACCGCGTATTCGCCGCCAGGCCCACCGGCTGCGCAAGGGCAGAGAACGCCCCCAGCACACCGCCCTGCGCCTGCACCACGCGGAACGCCTGGCCCACCACGGGCGTGAACGTATTGGTCGCCGCCCCGCTGATCCCGCGCAGCACTGGCGCCACTGTGCCCCCGGCGGTCAGCGTATTGCCCGGCCCCGTCACCACGATGCGGCTGAAATTCCCCGCCCCGCTGCCCGTCCCGGTTCCATCGACGTCGAACTGCGTGGTCGAACCCGCCGCCAGCACCACCGGCCCGGTTGAAACCAGTGTGCCCGGGCTGTTGCCCGGCGCCAGCACGCCGCCCGCGCCCACGCCGATCCCGCCCACTTGGCCCGTGCCGCGCAGCATGCCGCCATCGGTCACCAAAACCGATCCCGCCAAAGACCCGTTCACCGCCACCGTCGTGCCGGTCCCGATCGTTGTTGTGCCGGTATAGGTGTTCACCCCGCTCAGCGTGATGCTGCCACCCGCGCCGGAATTGACGATCGTGAGCCCCCCCGGCGTTCCCGCCACCGCATCCGACAACACGCCGGTTAGCATCGTATGCAGCCCAGCCTGGTCCAGCGTCCCGTTCGCCCCGGTGATGGTGAAGTTGAGCGCAGTGACCCCCCCGTTAGCCGCAAGCGTCCCGCCATCGAACACCGGCAGCACGGTCCCTCCCACCACGTCGCTGATTTTGGTGGTGCTCTGCACGATGTTGCCGGGCGCTGGCGGTGTCACTCCCGGGCTGGTCACGGAACCACCCTTGGTCGAGAAGGAGTTGCTCAGCACGAAGCTGTCAACAGGCGCCCAGTCATCGGTCGGCGTTCCCGTGGGGTCGTAAGAGAGCGGGTCACCCAGGGGGATGTACGTGAACGTGTAGTTGCCATCCACCACGTTCGCGAGCGTCGCACCCTGCCAAGTGGTTGGAACTCCAGCCTTTGTACCGCCCGGGAAGAGCCCTGTCCCGGGGCTCTCATACGTACCATCCGTGTCGAACCAGTTCACGCCAGAGACGAGCCCGGTCGGCTGGGTGCTCTGCAGCAGGTTGAACTGGGAGATGGTCGTGCCCCCAGCCCCCGTCAGGCTCACGGAACCTTCGTTGAAGTTCGTCTCGTGGTAGGTGCCGTACCAAAGCGTCACGGTGGTACCGGACATCGCGTAACCCACCGTCACCGTATGCGCAGCCGCCCTGTCTGAGGCCACCAGCACCATCGCCGGCGCCACGAACGCCGTGCTCAGCAGCAGCGCCGCCGCGATCCGCGTCCGGCGGTTGGCGGGAATGCGGAATGTAGTGCTTGGGGAAATTTGCACGTCGGTCCTTTGAGTATTTTTGTGTAAGATCAAAAAAGACGGAAAAACTTAGTGAGTCCATATTTATAGTGTATTTGTATTGTTAAAAATTCCTGGTAATTTCAAAAATTAACGAATTGCTCACCATCCCGCTGGTCCACCCAAGCCGCCCCCGATTGGCCCATTGCGCCCCGCCACCGTTGCGGCACGATGCGCCCCATGAGCACCCAGCCCCCCATCGGCCCCGAGGTCGACACCACCCCCCGCCCGCTCCCGGTGCGAAGCCGCATCACCGGCCGCTACGTGGAGCTGGAACCCCTCCACCCCCGCCACGCCCCGGAACTCTGGCAGGCCGTCAAGGCCGGCACTGATGCCGGTGACAATTCCTGGGCCTACATGGGCTACGGCCCCTTCGCCTCGCAGGATGCGCTGGCCAAGTTCATCGCCGATTTCTCCACCACCCACGACCCCATCGCCTGGGCCGTCCGCCCCGTCGCCACCGGGCTGGCCACCGGCTGGCTCACGCTGATGGAAATCCAGCCCAAGAACGCCGCCATCGAGCTCGGCAACATCTGGTTCGGCCCCGCCATGCAGCGCACCCGCGCCGCCACCGAAGCCATGTACCTCCTGCTGAAGTATTCAGCCGACGACCTCGGCTACCGCCGCCTCGTCTGGAAATGCAACTCCCTCAACGCCCCCTCCAAGCGCGCCGCCGACCGCCTCGGCTTCACCTACGAAGGCTGCCACCGCATGCACCTCACCGTGAAAGGCCGCCGCCGCGACACGGACTGGTACAGCATCACCGCCGACGAATGGCCGCGCTGCCGCGATGCCCTCACCGCCTGGCTCGACCCCACCAACTTCGCGCCAGACGGCACCGCCCGCCGCGGGCTCGCCGAAATCAGGGCAGGGCTCTAAGCAAGCATGTTCTTTTTTGAAAAAAAGAACCAAAAAACTTTCATGACTTGGCGCCCACACAAAACACCAAATGCCCGGATGCCGTCATTGCGAGCGCAGCGAAGCAATCCAGAACAGACCCCCCCGAACCCAAGCCCCGCCCAAAGTCATAAAAGTCTTTTTGCTTCTTTTTCTTCAGAAAAAGAAGGCGTTTCCTGATGAGCCCAACCCACCCCCGCTGGCGCGTCGTCGGCGCCCTCGGCATCGCCCAGATCCTGGCCTGGGGCACGAGCTACTATCTCATCGCCGTGCTGGCGAAGCCGATCGACGACGACACCGGCTGGGGCCTCACCTGGATCGTCGGCGGCCTTTCGCTCGGCTTCCTCGTCTCCGGCCTCGCCTCCCCGCGCGTGGGCCGGCTGATCGACCGCTTCGGCGGCCGTCCCATCCTGGCCGCCAGCGCCGTCCTGCTCGCCATCGGCCTGGCGATCCTCGCCGCCGCCCCTAACATCCCGGTCTACATCCTGGGCTGGACCGTCCTGGGCCTGGCCATGGCCGCCGGGCTGTACGATCCCGCCTTCTCCGCCCTCGGCCGCATCTATGGCGAGAACGCGCGCTCCGCCATCACGCTCCTCACCCTCTATGGCGGCTTCGCCAGCACCGTCTGCTGGCCGCTCTCGGCCTTCATGGTGGAACGCATCGGCTGGCGCGGCGCCTGCTGGGCCTATGCCGCCATCGCGCTGCTCGTCATGCTGCCGCTCTACGTGTTCTTTTTGCCGAAGGAGACGGAAACGCCCCCCGCCAAGGCAGCCGCCCACGGCACCGCGCAGATCACCCCGCGCATGCGCCGCGCCTTCTGGCTGGTCGCCGCCAACTTCACCGGCGCCTCGGTGCTGATGACGGTGGTCTCCGTCCACATGCTCACTTTGCTCCAGGCCCGCGGCGTGGAACTCGCCGTCGCCGTCGCCCTCGGCGCGCTCATCGGCCCGGCCCAGGTCGGCGCCCGCATCATCGAAGCCTCGGTGGGCCGCAACTTCCACCCGGTCTGGACCATGATCGCCTCCAACGTCCTGGCCGCCGCCGGGCTGGGCCTCATGTTCGGCGATCCCGCCCTGGCCGCGCTCGGCCTCATCCTCTACGGCAGCGGCTCCGGCATCCGCTCCATCGCCCGCGGCACCCTCCCGCTCGCCATCTTCGGGCGCGACGGCTACCCCACCATGATGGGCCGCCTCGCCATGCCCAGCCTGCTCGCCCAGGCCGCCTCCCCCTCCCTCGGCGCCCTGCTGCTGCAGCATGGCGGGGCAGACGCCACGCTCTGGGTGCTCGCCGTCGGCGCCGGCCTCACCATCCTCGCTTCGCTGCCGCTTCTGGCCTTCCGCACCCCCGCCTGACCGCTTCTTCCATCAACCTGCTTGATCGCCGGCCGGTTTGCGCCTATCGGCTCGCATGACCAACCATGCAGGGCTCCGGGGCGGGGAAACGATCCGCGCCGCACGGGTGTCCTGGTTGTTTTCGTCTTGGATGTTTTCCCGAGCCAGCCCGCTGGAGCATGACCATTCTCCCTGAATTGCGCGCCCGCCCCGCCGAGGGCGAGGCCGATGCCTTGTGGTATCACCCCGGCTTCTGCCAGTTCCCCCTCCCGCAGCGCCCCGGCGCCGCGCAGCCCTGGTCGCATGAGCGCGGCGGCACCGCCGTCACGATCGAGCCCGGCAGCGAACGGGACCGTGTGCCAGGCGGCGCCATGCTCCGGCGCCTGCTGATGCATCTGTGCGATTCCGCCGTGCGGCTGGACCAGTCGCAGGTCTCGCTCGGCGAAAGTGCCGCCGCCCTGGCCGCCGCCATGCAGCCGCCGATCCCGGCCGAGCTGGTCCCGGCGCTGGAAGCCCAGGCCACCTCGCTGTTCGGCTGCCGCATCGTGGTCGCCACCGAAGGCGGCCCGGGTCTGTCGGTGCTGGATGCCCGCGGCCGTCCGCGCACCAGTTCCGATTGGCGCAACGTCGTGCGCCTCAACGCCCGCTTCCTCGACAACCTGCAGCGCGAAAAAGTGGCGCTGGACCGTGCCGCGGTTGCCGCCCTGCAGCGTTCGGCCATGGCGCTGGACATCTATGTCTGGCTCGCCGCCACCCTGCCGGCCCAGCCGGACCGTTCGATCGAAGCCGCCCCCTGGCCCGCCCTGCAAGCCCATTTCGGCGCGCCGGACCAGGACGCGGATGCCTTTCAGGCCGAATGTGCCACCGCGCTCGCCCTGCTGCGCCGCACCCTGCCGAACCTGGAAATCGACGAAGACGCCATCGGCGCCGGCTTCTCCGCCCGCGCCATGCCCGAACAGCCGCCGGCACCGCCCGCCGCCCCGGCCCCCATTCAACAAGTGGCCCCGGCCCCTGTCGCCCCGGCGCCGGTAGCAGCCCCCCAACCCGCCCCCGTCGCCGCCCCGCCGCCGCGCCAGCCGGCCCCCGAGCCCGCGCGCGAACCGCGCCAGCCCGAAGCCCCCCGCGCCGAAGAGCCGCGCCCCGAACCCCGCTTTGAGGGCCGCCGCGAAGACCGCCGCTTCGAAGACCGCCGCCCGGAGCGCTTCCAGCAGGACCGTCCCCAACAGGACCGGCCGCCCCAAGACCGGCCGCCCCAGGATCGTCCCCACCAGGATCGCCCCTACCAGGAACGCCAGGCCCAGGACGAACCCCGCCCCGACCAGTCCCGTTTCGACCGCGACCGTGATCGTGACAGGGACCGCGACCGCGCCCGCCCGGACACCGATCGCCAGACCGGCCCCGCCCGCCAGACCGTCAGCCTGCGCTCGCACCTCACCGGCCTCCAGCAGGTCGTCTGGCTGCACCGCGCCCAGGGCCGCGACAACGTGGTCATCGAGGTCACGCCCGGCACCCGCTACGACCCGGCCGTGATCACCGTCCTCACCCTGGAGCCCATCGTCCTCCAGGTCGCCGGCGGCCTGCACGCCCGCGATTTCGAGCGCGTCTCCAGCTGGGCCACCGCCAACCGCGACCTGATCGACGCCTTCTGGGAAGGCGAGATCGACAACATCGAAGACATCCTCGCCCGCGTCCGCAAAGTCCCCGCCCAAGGCGTCGACCGCGGCCGCTTCTAACCACCACGAAGGTACGTCACCAAAGCAAGCAAGCGGCCACAGAGACACAGAGGCACAGAGAAGCAAGCCAAGGGAGAAGCAAACCCCCTCTCCCACCTCATATGGCGCCGAGTAGGGCGGAACGCGAAGCGGTTCCGCCATCTACCTTGCTTCCTCCTCCCTTGCCTTGCTCCTCCGTGTCTCTGTGCCTCTGTGGCCACTTTCTTTCTTGCTTCCTCCACTTGCTTCTCTCCCCCCGCCCACCCAAAAAACATTCCCACCAACCCCTTGCGTCGCCCTAACAGGTTAGTTATATAACTAACCATGTTCCAGCTCTCCCTCCTCCTCACCGGCCTGATCCAGGGCCTGCGCCGCGTCATCACGCGCGCAGCCCCTGTCGTCAGCGCGCTCGCACGCCCGATCTGGGCCGGGCCCGAGCTGCGCTGGATCATCGCCCCCCACGGTGATTTCCCCCTCCTCCCCGGCCCGTCTGGACCCTCCTCTGGCTCCGCCTCCACCGCCTGAACAACCGCCTCGCCCGCCTCTACGAACGCTGGCAAACCAACACCCTCCCCACCCCCCGCAAACCCACCCAACGCCCGAAAACCCTCCGCCCCACGCCGCCCCAGATCCCCGAACTCCCCGCCCCCGGCATGCCCCTGGTCGACGCCCCCACCCGCCTCCCCCAAGGCCGCGGCTGGATCACCCGCCGCATCCCGGAAGCCGGCCCCAGCGCCGGCGCGCTTCACGACCTCCTCCAGCAGCCTCACACCCAGGATTTCGTGCAAGCCGCCCCCCAGGCCGCCCGCCTGCTGCGCCCGCTCTGCCATGCCCTCGGCATCGACCAACCGGCCTGGCTGAAACGCCCCCCGCGCCCGCGTCCCCCGCGCAAGCCGCGCGCCCCCCGCCCGCGCCGCCCCTCGTTCAACGACCCCGACCTGCACTTCCGCCCCTACGAGGTCCAGGCCGCGCGCTACTTCCGCAAAAAATACGGCCCCGACTGACCGGGCAAACCCACACCCAAATCATTAAGGAATCAAAACAAAAATCCCACCGCCCCCCACCTCATGCCTCGGTTTCCCGGAACGGCGTTGATCTCCAAGCCCTTCCGGTGGGACAACCCCCGTCCCAACACAGCGAACCCCGCCCCATGCCCGAGATGCGCCTGCACAATTTCCTCACCAAGCGCCGCGAAGCGCTGGTGCCGCTCGATGCCGGGCATGTGCGCGTCTATTGCTGCGGCCCGACCGTCTACGACCTCGCCCATATCGGCAACGCCCGCCCCGCCGTCATCTACGACGTGCTGGTCCGCCTGCTGCGCCGCCTCTTCCCCCGCGTCACCTATGTCCGCAACGTCACGGACATCGACGACAAGATCAACAACCGCGCCCGCGAAGCCGGCGTCCCCATAAGCGAAATCACCGAACAAACGCTGAAGGACTACCGCCAGGACATCGCCGCGCTGGGCAACTTCCCGCCCGACCACGAGCCCCGCGCGACGGAAACCATCGCCGAGATCATCGCCATTATCGAGCGCCTGATCACCTCCGGCCACGCCTACGAAGCCGACGGCCACGTCCTCTTCGCCGTCCCCAGCTTCCCCGACTACGGCAAGTTCTCCGGCCGCAGCCCCGATGAACTCCTCGCCGGCGCCCGCGTCGATGTCGCCCCCTACAAGCGCGACGCCGGGGACTTCGTGCTCTGGAAGCCCAGCACCGACGATCTCCCCGGCTGGACCTCCCCCTGGGGCCGCGGCCGGCCTGGCTGGCACATCGAATGCTCCGCCATGTCCTGGAAGCACCTCGGCGAAAGCTTCGACATCCACGGCGGCGGCACCGACCTGATCTTCCCGCACCACGAAAACGAGATCGCCCAGTCCCTCTGCGCCTTCCCCGGCAGCCGCTTCGCCCGCATGTGGGTCCATAACGGCATGCTCGTCATCAACGGCGAGAAGATGAGCAAGAGCCTGGGCAACTTCGTCACCATCCGTGACGTGCTGGCCAAAGCCCCCGCCGAAGCCGCCCGCCTGCTGCTGCTCAAAACCCACTACCGCAGCCTGCTGGACTTCTCCGATACCGCCCTGGCCGAAGCCCGCAAGGAACTCGACCGCTTCTACCGCGCCCTCGAACGCACCCCCGCCGAAGCCTCGCCCGACCTCCCCGAACCCATCCTCGCCGCCCTCACCGACGACCTGAACACCCCCTTGGCCATCGCCGAGATGCACGCCCTCGCCGACCGCGCGATGGCCGGCGACCAGCAAGCCGCTGCCGACCTCCGCGCCGCCGGCGACATCCTCGGCCTGCTGCAGGTCAAGAACTGGTTCCAGGGCGAAGGCGACAACTCCGCCATCGACGCCGCCATCGCCGACCGCATCGCCGCCCGCAAGGCGAAAGACTTCGCGAAAGCCGACGCCATCCGAAAGGACCTCGAAGCCCAGGGCATCATGCTGGAGGACAGCCCCCAAGGCACCATCTGGCGCCGCCGATGACGGGAAGGGATGGTGGCGCTGACCTGGAGCCGATTGGCAACACCCCGGTCGTCATCCTCGTCCGCCCGCAACTGGCCGACAACATCGGCGCCGTCGCGAGAGCCATGGGCAATGGCGGCCTGTTCCACCTCCGCCTCGTCGCCCCCCGCGACGGCTGGCCCCAACCCGCCGCCTGGCGCAACGCCTCCGGCGCCGATCGCATCCTCGACGAGCTCACCCTGCACGACACGGTCGCCGACGCGGTCGCGGATCTCCACCACGTCTTCGCCACCTGCCCCCGCCCCCGCCACATCATCAAGCCCGTCCTCACCGCCCGGGGTGCCGCCACCGAACTCCGCAGCATCACCGCCCGCGGCCTGAAAACCGGCCTCCTCTTCGGCCCCGAACGCGCCGGCCTGGACAACGACGACATGGCCTGCTGCGACGCCCTGATCCGCTACCCCCTCAACCCCGGCTTCATGAGCCTCAACCTCGCCCAGGCGGTGATGGTGATGGCCTATGAATGGTGGACCGCCACCGACGAAACCATGCCGCGCACGCTGATGACCAACGAGACCGGCATCGCCAACAAGGCGGAGCTGGAGAACTTCCTGTTCCACCTCGTCGACCAGCTCGATGCCAGCGGCTTCCTCAAGAACCAGCAGAAGCGCCCCGGCATGGTCCGCAACATCCGCCACTTCTTCCAGCGCGGCGAAGTCACCCAGCAGGAACTGCGCACCCTGCATGGCATCGTCACCGAACTCGCCCTCGGCCGCCGCCTGCGTGGTAGGCTCGAAAAAGACTGAACGGGAGGAGTCGCCATGCTGCGCCTCGACAACAAGATCGCCTTCATCTCCGGCATGGGCTCGGTCGGCGAGGGCTGGGGCAACGGCCGCGCCACCGCCGTGGTCATGGCCCGCCAGGGCGCCACCATCTTCGGCACCGACATCAACCCCGCCGCCGCCGAAGCCACCGTCGCCACCATCCGCGCCGAAGGCGGCCAGGCCCACGCCGTCCGCTGCGACATGACCGACAGCGAGGACGTGAAGGCGGCGGTGGAAGCCTGCATGACCCGCCACGGCCGCATCGACATCCTCGTGAACAATGTGGGCGGCAGCGCCCCCGGCGACCCCGTGAGCATGCTGGAGGAAGTCTGGCACGCCCAGATGGACCTCAACCTCAAGTCCGTCTTCCTCGCCTGCAAGCACGTCCTGCCGATCATGCAGGCGCAAGCGAAGGGCGCCATCGTCAACATCGCCTCCGTCGCCGGCGTGCGCGACCAGCCCGGCCGCCAATACATCGCCTACGCCGCCAGCAAGGCAGGCGTGATCCGCATGAGCAAGGCCATCGCCATCGACAACGCCCGCAAGGGCATCCGCTGCAACACCGTCGTCCCCGGCCTGATGAACACCCCCCTGGTCAGCGAACGCCTCGCCCGCCAGATCGGCGGCAACGACGCTGAAAAACTCATCGCCGAACGCAACGCCCGCGTCCCCATCGGCCAGATGGGCGATGGCTGGGACGTCGCCCACGCCGTGCTGTTCCTGGCCAGCGAGGAAGCCAAGCACATCACCGCCACCGAGATCGTGGTGGATGGCGGCCTGACGGCAACCCGCCCCTAGCCGCCCATCTCCTGCTCCAGCGCCTCGATCTCGGCATCGGAAAACCCGAAATGGTGCGCCACCTCGTGCACCACCACATTCTGCACCAGCCGGCCGAGATCCTCGCCCAGTTCGATCCACTCGAACAGGATCGCCTGCCGGTACAGCACGATCCGGTCCGGCAGGCGGGCCACGTCGCTCATGCTGCGCTCGCCGAGCGGCACGCCCTGGTACAGCCCGGTCAGCTCCCAGGCGCTCTCAATGCCCATCTCGTCGAGAATCTCGTCCTCGGCGAGATCCTCCACGCTGATGCCGAGATTGGCGATGTGCCGCCGCAGCCGTTCGGGAATGGCGGCGAGGGCACGCTCGGCCAGATCGGCGATCGCCTCCGCATCCGGCGGCGTTGTGAAGGGCGGGGCAGGGGGCGCATGCTGGGTCATCGCCGCACCACCGCACGCCGGTGCGGCACGGGTCAAGGAGAGACGCATGATCGCGAAGCTGACAGACACCGAAAGGGCCACCCTGCCCACCGCGTTGCCCCAGTGGCGCATGGTCCCGGGCCGCGACGCGATCCAGCGCGACTTTGCCTTCCGCGATTTCGTGGAGGCCTGGGGCTTCATGGCCCGCGTCGCCCTGCTGGCCGAAAAGCAGGACCACCACCCGGAATGGAGCAACGTGTGGAACCGCGTCTCCATCACGCTCGCCACCCACGACGCCGGCGGCCTCTCGGCGCGTGACATCAAGCTGGCGCAGGCGATCGATACACTTTGAGCGACCTCACCTTCCCCGAACGCACCGACGCCGTCCGCCGCGCCACCGCCCGGTTCTGCCTGCAGATGGGCTGGGCCCCGGTGCATGAGATGACGCTGCCGAATGGCCGGCGGGCGGACATCATGGCGCTCCGCCCCGATGGCGGCTTCGTGTGCATCGAGGTGAAGTCCGGCCTGCGCGATTTCCAGACCGACGTGAAATGGCCGGAATACCGTGAATTCTGCGACGCCCTGTTCTTCGCCGTCGACGCCGATTTCCCCCACGGCCTGATCCCCACGGAAACCGGCCTGATCGTGGTGGAGTCCCGCGAGGCCGCCCTGATCCGGGAGGCCCCCGCCCACCCTCTGGCGCCCGCCCGCCGCCGTGCCCTGATGCAGCGCTTCGCGGTGCTGGCGGCAATGCGCCTGGCCATCGCCGAAGACCCCGCTGCACTCGCGGAGCTGCGGGGTGCCTTGCGGGTGGAGTAGCTTGAAGCGGCCGGCAGAACGGCCGATGCTCGTCCCAAAGCCCGGGAGCGAGACATGAGCGGATACCCCTTGCCCAGCACCACGCTGGAAGAAGCCAATCTCCGTCCGGAGCAGATCGCGCGGCTGCACGCCCTGATCGAGGGCCACATCAAGGCCGGCCGCTACCCCGGCGCGCAGATCGCCATCGCCCGGCACGGCAAGCTCGCCCATTTCAAAACCTTCGGCGACGCCAAGCTGGGCACGGCGGCCGACGATGCCTCCATGTGGCTGCTGTTCAGCAACACCAAGGTGATCACCGCCGCAGCCTGCTGGATCCTGGCCGAGCAGGGCGCCTTCCGCTTCACCGACCGCTTCGCCGACCACGTCCCGGCCTTCGCGAAGAACGGCAAGGGCGACGTGACCGTGATGCAGGTGATCACCCATCTCGCCGGCTTCCCGAACGCCGAAGTGGGGCCCGATTGCTGGGAAGATCACGGCCGCCTGCACGACACCGTCTGCAACTTCAGCCTGGAATTCACCCCGGGCTCGCGCCTGCACTACCACGGCGCCTCTGCCCACTGGGCGCTGGCCGTGCTGATCGAGAAACTGACCGGGCAGGATTTCCGGACCTTCATCCGTGAGGCCGTGATCGCGCCGATGCGCCTGACCGGTGAGATGCAGATCGGCCTCGATGCCCATGGCATGGCGCACGGTGTGGACATGCATGAGCCCGCCGAGGGCGGCCCGGTGCCGGCGGCGGACCGCAATTCGGACGCCTTCAAGAAGGCCGGCGTGCCCGGTGGCGGCGGCTATGCCACGGCGCGGGCCATGGTCGCGTTCTACCAGATGATGCTGGCCGGCGGCACCATCGGCGGCACCCGCCTGGTGGGCCCGCGCACCCTGCAATACGCCATCCGCAACTGGACCGGCGACATGCACGACCACGCCATGAACCAGCCGATGCATCGCGGCCTCGGCCCGCATCTGCGCGGCACCACCCCGGGCATCCGCGGCCTGGGCGCCATCGCCTCGCCCACCACCTTCGGCCATGGCGGCGCCGGCAATTCCTATTGCTGGGCCGATCCAGAGAGCGGCGTGTCCTTCGCCTACCTCACCAACTGCCGCATCCCCGATCCCTGGCACAGCCAGCGGCTGGAACTGGTGAGCAATTTCGTCCACTCGGCGATCCTGTAGGGGCTGCGCGCCGGTTCCTTCTTGCAGACCCCGGGCGGCGGCCCCATCTCCGCCCGAATATGACAGAGTGTGTCATTTGGTTTGGGGAAGGAACATTACTGTGAACAGACGCTCGCTGATGCTCGGCGCGGCCCTCGGCCTTGCCCCCGTTCTTCTGCGCGAGGCGGGGGCACAGCCCAAGAATGCGGCCTGGCCGAAGGCGCTGAACATGGGCACCGCCGCACCCGGCGGCACCTATGCGCTGTATGGCCCGGCCTGGGGCCAGCTGGTGCAGGAGGCGACGGGGGTGAACATCTCCTATCGCACCACCCAGGGGCCGAACCAGAACATCGTGCTGGTCAACACCCGCGAGGTGGAGATCGGCATGGTGACCATGGGCGTGGCGCTGCAGGCCTGGAACGGCGACGGCGCCTGGACCCAGGGCCGCAAGTTCCAGGACATCCGCGCCCTGTTCCCGATGTACGACACGCCGTTCCACGGCATCGCGCTGAAGAAGAGCGGCATCACCCGCATGTCGCAGCTTGTGGGCAAGAACATCGGCGTGGGCCCGCGCGGCGGCACGCCTGGCACCTACTTCCCGCTGATGCTGGAGAAGCTGGGCTACAAGCCCGGCGCGGTGCGCTACGGCAGCGGGGCCGACATGTCTGGCCAGTTGCAGGACGGGCTGCTGGATGCGTTCCTGTTTGCCTCCGGCGTGCCGATCCCGGCCTTCTCCGAGGCGGAGACGCAGGGTGAGGTGACGTTCCTGGATTTCACCGCCGAGGAAGTGGCCAAGCTGACCGCCGCCTATCCGGAGCTGTCGGCCGGCAAGCTGCCGGCCAGCACCTACCGCACCGCCGGGCGCGAGCTGAACGTGGTGGGCATGTTCAACTTCGCCATCGGCCACAAGTCGCTGCCGGACGACCTGGCGTATGAGATGGTGAAGTCGGTGCTGGGGCAGAACGCAAGGCTGCGCCAGGCGATCTCGGCGGCCTCGGAGACGCTGGCGGAGAATGCCGGCAAGAACACCTTCCTGCCCTACCACCCCGGGGCGGCGAAGTACCTGCGCGAGGTGGGGCAGAAGATCCCCGACAATCTCGTGATGGCGTAAGGAAGCGTCTTCTTTTTTCTGAAGAAAAAAGACTTCATCCGTTTGCGCCTCGTTCTCCATGGAGAGCCGGGCGCAAACGGATAAAAGTTTTTTGGTTCTTTTTTTCAAAAAAGAACCGCTTAACTTACTTCGGGCTTCCGAAGCTGCCACACCAGCAGCCCCACCCCCCCGACGAGCCCGGCGATATCGGTCCATGTCTCGGGGATCATCAGCAGCAGCCCCGCCGCCGCGGCGGCCAGGCGCAGGGGCAGGGGCAGCGGCGCGGGGCCCATCCAGCCTTCCGTTGAGCAGGCGAGCAGGTAAACGCCGAAGGCGGCGGTGGCGAAGGCCTGCAGGATCTCCGGCAGCGGGCCCTGGGCCAGCAGCGCGGGCGAGAGCCAGAACATGAACGGCACGATGAAGGTGGCCAGCCCCAGCTTCACGGCGATCACGCTGGTGCGCCACATATCCGCCTGCGCCATGGAGGCGGCGGCGAAGGAGGCCAGCGCCACCGGCGGTGTGATGGCCGAGAGGATGGCGAAGTAGAAGATGAACATGTGCGCCACCAGCGGCAGCACCCCCATGCGGATCAGCCCGGGGGCGACCACGGCGGCGGCGATGGCATAGGCGGCGGTGGTGGGCACGCCCATGCCCAGGATCACCGCCACCACCATGGCGAAGATCATGGCCAGCAGGGCAGAGGCGCCGGCGAGATCGAGCAGCATGGTGGCAAAGCGCCCGCCGATGCCGGTGACACCGATCACGCCCGCCACGATGCCGGCGGCGGCGCAGACGGCGACCAGCTGCATCACCTCCTTCATGCTGCCGTGCAGCGCGTCGTAGGTATCGGCCGCCGTTTCCGCCAGCGCGCCCATCGTGCCGGAGACGATGCCCTCGCGCGCGACCATCAGGCGATGGGCGAGCGCGGTGCCCACCATGATCAGCAGCGTGGCGGCGATGCCCCAGGCGGCGGCGCGGAACGGGGAGAAGCCCTGCACCAGCATCACCACCAGCATCACCAGCGGCACGGCCATGTAGGCGCGCCGGGCGATCACGGACCAGCGCGGCAGCTCCTCGCGCGACAGGCCGCGAATGCCGAGCTTGCGGGCGTTGAGGTCGCAATGCGTGTAGTTGGCCCAGTAGAACAGCAGCGCCGGAATCAGCCCGGCGAGCGCGATCTCCGTGTAGGGAATGCCCAGCACCTCGGCCATGATGAAGGCGCCCGCGCCCATCACCGGCGGCGTGATCTGCCCGCCGGTGGAGCTGGTGGCCTCGATCGCGCCGGCGGTGGCGCGGTCGTAGCCGACGCGGCGCATCATCGGGATGGTGAAGGTGCCGGAGGCGACGACATTGGCCACGGCGGAGCCGGAGACGGCGCCGAACATGATGCCGGACAGCACCGTCACCTTCGCCGGGCCGCCGCGCAGCCGGCCGACGAGGATCAGGGCGAGGTCGTTGAAGTAGTCCCCGGCCTTGGATTTCTGCAGGAAGGTGGCGAAGACCACGAACATGATGATGAAGCTGGCGCTGACCTGCACGATGGAGCCGAGCACGCCGTTGTTGCCGATCAGCTCCACCAGCAGCAGGTCGAAGGCGATGCCGCGGTGGTAGAGGATGCCGGGCAGGAAGGGGCCGGCGAAGCAGTAGCCGATGAACACCAGCACGATCATCGGCATCACCAGCCCGGCGGTGCGGCGGGCGAATTCCAGCACCAGCAGGATGCCGAGCCCGGCCACCACGAGATCGGTGGTGTTGGGGCCCATGAAGCTGCGCATCTCGATGCCGTCGGCATCCAGGATGTAGTGGAACGGCAGCGCCACGCTGGCGGCCACCAGCAGCCAGTCCAGCGGCGGGATGCGGGTGCCGGTGGTTGCGCTGCTGCGGGCGGCGAACAGGGCAAAGCCCAGGGCGGCGCCGAAGAACACATGGATGGCCCGGCCCACGGTGGGGTCGATCGGCGCCACCAGCAGGATCCAGAGATGGAAGAACACGAAGGCGGCGGCCAGGGCGCGCCAGAGATGGCCCACCAGCCCGGCAAGGTCGCGCCGGGCGGAGGCGAACTCCATGTCGTCCACGTCACTGTTCACGACCGCCTCGGCGGTGTCCTGCTGCGTCACGGCGCTATGGCCTCCCGTTCGGCAGGGCATCGCGGCCGCGCCATGTGTCACGGGCGCGTGATAGCGCAATCGCGTGGCGGGGGAACAGTTTGTTGCACGGCGCCAGGCGGTGGCCGTGCCGGGCGGCTACTGCGCCAGGAAGCCGCCATCCACGGCCAGGGTGTGGCCGGTGACCATGCCGGCGGCGGGGCTGGCGAGGAACAGGATGGCGGTGGCGACATCCTCCGGGTCCGCCAGGCGGCCCATCGGCGTTACGCGTTCCATCTCCGCCACCACGTCCGGCTGGCCCAGCAGCGGGGCGATGAAGCCGGTGCGCACCCAGGTGGGGGCCACGGCGTTCACGCGGATGCCTTGCTTGGCCCATTCCACCGCCAGCGCGCGGGTCATGTTCACGATGGCGCCCTTGGTCGTTTGGTAGGAGATGTTGGGATAGAGCCCGCCGCCGGAGAGCCCCATGATGGAGGCGGTGTTGACGATGGCGCCGCCATTGCCGAAGCCCAGCATGTGGCGGGCGGCGGCACGGGCACACAGGAATGCGCCGGTCATGTTCACGTCCACCACCGTCTGCCAGTCGGCGCGGGAGAGCTCCACGGAGGGGCGGCGGATGGCGGTGCCGGCATTGTTCACCAGGATATCGAGCCGGCTGCTCGCCTCCGCGATGCGGGCGAAGCCGGCATCCACCTCGGCCTCGTCGGCCACGTTCATCGCCAGGGCATGGCCGCCGAGCCTGGCCGCTTCGCGCTGGGCGGCGGCTTCGTCGCGATCCAGCAGCCACACCGTGGCGCCGGCCTCGCACAGCGCGGCGGCGGTGGCCAGGCCGATGCCGCTGGCGCCGCCGGTGATGGCGGCCACCTTTCCATCGAGGCGGAAACGGGCGAGCAGGCTGTCGGTCATGCTGGAGTCCTCCCGCGCCCATGATGCGGCATCGCGGCCTTATTGACCAATTGGTGATGCGCCTGTGCGAGCGTGGCTGACGCTTGTCGGTAACGTTATGCCGCGTAGAACACGCGGCTATGCTACACGGGCGGGCAGTGTTCGCCGGGTGTGCCGGCGGTAACGGGGGCTGGATGACGGGTGGGTCGGCCTGATGTGCGGGATCACGGGGATCTTCCGGCCCGATGGCGGGTCGGCGGACATGGATGTGCTGCGCCGGATGACGGCGGCGCTGGCGCATCGCGGGCCGGACGGGGATGGATTCCATGCCGAGCCGGGCCTGGGCCTGGGCCATCGGCGCCTGGCGATCATCGACCCCACCGGCGGCGAGCAGCCGATGTTCAACGAGGACGGGTCGGTGGCCATCGTCTTCAACGGCATGATCTACAACTACCGGGAACTGATGGCGTTGCTGCAGGGGCGCGGCCACGTGTTCCGCACCAAATGCGATACCGAGACCATCGTGCATGCCTGGGAGGAATGGGGGCCGGATTGCGTCCAGCACCTCAACGGCTTCTTCGCCTTCGCCATCTGGGACCGTCGGCGCGGGCAGCTTTTCCTGGCGCGTGACCGGCTGGGCAAGAAGCCGCTGCACTACGCGAAGCTGGCCGATGGCAGCCTGGCGTTTTCCAGCGAGCTTTCCTCCTTCGCCCATGTGCCGGGCCTGGCGCGCCGCGTTTCCGCCACGGCGGTCGATGACTTCTTCACCTACGGCTACATCCCCGATCCCGGCACGATCTACGAGGGCATCCTGAAGCTGCCGGCGGCGCACAGCCTGCTGGTGGAGCGCGGCAGCCGCCGCGTGGTGCCGCAGCGCTATTGGAGCGTGCCGACCGCGACGGCGAAGATGGATGCGCGCGAGGCGGCGCAGGCGCTGGTGGACCAGCTGCGCCACAGCGTGGGCCAGCGCATGATCGCCGACGTGCCGCTGGGCGCGTTCCTCTCGGGCGGCGTCGATTCCAGCGCCGTGGTGGCCCTGGCGGCCCCGCAGCGCAGCGGCACGCTGGATACCTTCACCATCGGCTTCGACGGCTCCGAGGACGAGACGCCGTATGCCGAGATGGTGGCCAAGCGCTACGGCACCGCGCAGCACAACGAGCGTGCGGCGGCGGTGGACATGATCGATGCCGCGCGCCTGCAGGGCCGCATCTTCGGCGAGCCGTTCGGCGACCAATCCAGCGTGCCCACGCACAGCGTGTGTGCCCTGGCGCGGAAATACGCCACCGTGGCCATCTCCGGCGATGGCGGGGACGAGGTGTTCGCCGGCTACCGGCGCTATCGCTGGCATGTGCTGACGGAGGGGGTGCGCCGGCTGGTGCCCGCCGGCATGCGCAAGGCCGTGTTCGGCACCCTGGCGCGCGCCTACCCGAAGCTCGATGGCGCGCCGCGCTGGCTGCGGGCGAAATACACGTTGACGGAGCTGAGCCTGGATTCCGCCGCCAGCTACCTGCGCACCGTGACGCGCGTGCACCAGGAGCAGCGTCGGGCACTGTTCTCGCCGATGCTGGCGGGGCGCCTCGGCGGCTACGACCCGGGCGCGCGCATCCCGGCGCTGATGGAGGAGGCGGGCACCGACGACCCGCTGGTGCAGGCGCAGTATGCCGACCTGCAGACCTGGCTCTCCGGCGGCATCCTGACGAAGGTGGACCGCGCCAGCATGGCCAATTCGCTGGAGGTGCGGGCGCCGATCCTGGATTACCGCTTCGTGGAATGGGGGCTTTCGCTGCCGCGGCGGCTGAAGCTGCGTGGCGGCGAGGGCAAATACATCTTCAAGAAGGCGATGGAGCCGCATTTGCCGCGCGAGGTACTGTACCGGCCCAAGCAGGGCTTTGCCACGTCACTGGCGGGGCCCTTCCGCACTGGTATCGGGCGGCTGAGGGAAAGATTGCTGGGCCCGGCGATGCTGGACAGCGGGTTGTTCGAGCGCCCGGCGATCGCCCGCCTGCTGGACGAGCACGAGGCCGGCGCCTTCGACCATTCGATGGCGCTGTGGCAGCTGCTGGTGTTCGAGGGCTTCCTGTTCCACGAACTGCCGGCGGCCACGGGCAGCTCGGCCGACGCAACCCTC
The DNA here is from genome assembly GCA_947460455.1 of Rhodospirillales bacterium. Taxonomy (GTDB): domain Bacteria; phylum Pseudomonadota; class Alphaproteobacteria; order Acetobacterales; family Acetobacteraceae; genus CAMDGX01. Next base: position 73,848 of record CANHKG010000001.1, read on the forward strand.
GCCTTGGCCTGACGCGATGAGCCGCATCTGCCTGGTCGGCGCCGGCTTCATCGCCCGCGTGCATGCCGACGCCCTGCGCACCCTGCCGGGGCATTCCATCGCCGCCATCGTCGACCCGAACGCAGACGCCGCCGCGAGCCTGGCGCGCGCCACCGGGGCGGGGGCGACCTATGGCTCCGTGGCCGAGGCGATCGCCGCCGGCGGGTTCGACCGCGCGCATGTGCTGGTGCCGCCGGACCTGCATGCGTCCACGGCCGAGCCCCTGCTGCGCGCGGGCATCCCGGTGCTGCTGGAAAAACCGCTGGCGGTGGACAGCGCGCAATGCGCGGCGCTGATCGAAGCGGCGGGGCAGGGTGGTGCCGCGCTGGGCGTGAACCAGAACTTCGTCCATCACCCGGCCTTCGCCAGGCTGCGCGCGGTGGTGGAGAGCGGGGCGATCGGGCGGCCGAACTTTGTGGGCGTCATCTACAACGTGGCGCTGCGCCAGATGGCGGCACGGCAGTTCGGGCATTGGATGTTCCGAGCGCCGGGCAACATCCTGCTGGAGCAGGCGGTGCATCCGCTGTCCCAGCTGGTGGCGCTGGCCGGCCCGATCGAGGCGATGCAGGCGCTGCCGGGGCCGGCGATCGAGATCGCACCGGGGAAGGATTTCGTCGGCACGCTGAACCTGTCGCTGCAGGGCGCGCGCCTGCCGGCGCAGCTGCGGTTTGCCGTGGGCCAGGGATACCCGTTCTGGCAGGTGACGGTGGTGGGCGACGATGGCGTGGCGGTGGCCGATATCCTGGCCGATCGCTGCCACGTGCAGGGCCGCACCCGCTGGCTGGAGGCGGCGGACACGGCGATTTCCGGCCTGCGCAGCGCCGGTGCCATTGCCGCCGGGGCGGTGGGTGGGCTGGCGAAGTATTCGCTGGCCATGGCCAAGCTGCGGCCGCGCAGCGATGCGTTCTTTGTTTCGATGCGCGAGAGCCTCGCGGCCTTCCACGGCGCGCTGGATGCCGGCCAGGCACCGGCGCTGGATGGTGCCTTCGGGGCGGCGCTGGTGCGGGCCTGTGAGGAGATCCGCGACCTCGCCTTGCCGGCGCCGCAGCCGGTGGCAGCGAAGGAACAGCCGGAGGCGTGGGACGTGGCGGTGCTGGGCGGCACCGGCTTCATCGGCACGCATGTGGTGCGCCAGTTGCTGGCCGCCGGGCATCGGGTTTCGGTGATGGCGCGCAACCTGGTGAACCTGCCGGCCGAGTTCGCCGACCCGCGTGTGGCGCTGCATCGCGGTGATATCCGCGACGGGGCGGCGGTGGCGCGCGCCGTCGGGCCGGCGAAGCTGGTGGTGAACCTCGCCCATGGCGGCGGCGGGGCGGATTTCGAGGCGGTGCGCCGTGCCATGGTGGGCGGGGCGGAGACGGTGGCGCGGGCCTGCCAGGCGGCGGGTGTGGCCCGGCTGGTGCATGTCGGCTCGATCGCCTCGCTCTATCTCGGGCCCGATGCCGGCACCATCACCGGCGCCACGCCGGCCGACCCGCGCGAGGCGGAGCGCGGCGACTATGCCCGCGCCAAGGTGCTGGCCGACCGGATGCTGCTGGGCCTGCATGCCACGGAAGCGCTGCCGGTGGTGATCCTGCGCCCCGGCGTGGTGGTGGGGGAGGGCGGGCCGCCGCTGCATTCCGGGCTCGGCCTGTTCAACAACGACCAGCACTGCATCGGCTGGAACGATGGCCGCAACCCGCTGCCCTTCGTGCTGGTGGAGGATGTGGCCAGCGCCATCGTGCGCGCCTGCGACGCCGAGGGGATCGAGGGGCGCTGCTACAACATCGTCGGCGAAGTGCGGCCGAGCGCGCGCGCGTATCTGGCCGATATGGGCCAGGCGCTGGGTCGCCCGCTGCGCTTCCACCCGCAATCGCCCACCGGGCTCTGGCTGGTGGATGTGGCGAAGTGGCTGGTGAAGCGCGCCACCGGGCGGGCGGTGGCGATGCCGGCAAAGCGTGATTTCCTCTCCCGCGGCATGGCGGCGCCGTTCGACGTGTCGGACGCCAAGCGCGACCTCGGCTGGCAGCCGGTGGACGACCCCGCCGTGTTCCGGGCGCGGGCAATCGACGTGCAGGCGCCGGCATGACGGCGCCGCTGCTGCTGCATGTCTATTCCACCTTCGCCGTCGGTGGGCCGCAGGTGCGCTTCGCGGCGCTGGCCAACCGCTTCGGGCGGGAATTCCGCCACGCCATCGTGGCCATGGACGGCAACACCGCCTGCCGCGAACGGCTCGATCCCGGGCTGGACGTGACTTTTCCGCAGGTTGAGATCCGCAAGGGGGATACGCTGGGCAACCGGCGCCGCTTCCGCGCCGTGCTGGCGGCGATGCGGCCGGATGCGCTGGTAACCAGCAACTGGGGCAGCATCGAATGGGCGATGGCCAACACGCCCACCCTGGTGCGCCATCTGCACGTGGAGGACGGCTTCGGCCCGGAGGAACGCGACCGCCAACAACCGCGCCGGGTCTGGACGCGCCGGTTGCTGCTGCGCCGTGCCACCGTGGCGGTGCCCTCCCAGGTGCTGTTTCGCCTCGCCACCGAGGTCTGGCGGCTGCCGCGCGGGCATGTGCACTACGTGCCGAACGGGATCGACCTCGCGCGCTTCGCGGTGCCGCGCCAGGCGAACGATGTGCCGGTCATCGGCACGGTGGCGGCGCTGCGGCCGGAAAAGAACCTTGGCCGGCTGATCCGCGCCTTCGCCGCGGTGCGGGCGCAGCGCCCCTGCCGGCTGGTGATCGCCGGCGGCGGGCCGGAGCGGGCCGGGCTGGAGACGCTGGCGGGCGAACTGGGTGTGGCGGCCGACGTGACCTTCCCCGGCCACGTGGCCGACACGCCCGCGCTGTATGCCGGGTTCGATGTGTTCGCGCTGTCCTCGGATACGGAGCAGATGCCGCTCTCGGTGCTGGAGGCGATGGCCGCCGGGCTGCCGGTGGCGGCCACCGATGTGGGCGATGTGCGTGCCATGCTGGCGCCGGAGAACGGGGCGCAGGTGGTGGCGCAGGACGAGGCGTTGCTGGCCGCCGCGCTGGCCGCTTTGCTGGAAGATATCCCGCTTCGGGGGCTGCTGGGGGCCGCGAACCGGCGCCGGGGGGAGGCCGCGTTCGACCAGGAGGTGATGTTCGCCGCCTGGCACGCGCTGTTCCGCGGCGTGCCCCTGAGCCAGGCGCGTGCGGCATGAGCGGGCGGCGATGCTTTGCATTGGCCCTGCCCGCGGCGGTATACAGGCGGGCTTCATCCCCGCAAGGCGCAGGAGGCTGGCATGGTCGATCTGTTCGCCCTGGTGGTGTCGCTGGGGATGCTGGCGGTGGTGATTATCTTTGCCATGCGCCTGGACCGCAGCCTGCCCTGGTTCGAGCGGCCGCGCCCACCGGGCAAGGCGCCCGCGCCGCAGCCGGAGCGTGCCCCCCAGGCACGGCAGGATCGGCCGGTACGGTTCCTGGGGCGCCGATGACAGGGCAGGCGAGGAGCTAGCGACCGATGGGCGTCAGCGACATTGTCATCTTCGTGGCCTATGTCGGCCTGCTGGCGGGCGGCTTCCTGACGCCGTTCGTCTCGACCCTGGGCTATGTCTGGATCGACTCCTTCTACCCGCAGTACCTGTCGGACATCCTGAAGGGCGTGCCCGTTGCCGCCGTGATGGGCGCGGGCGCCTTGCTCACTTATGTGCTGATGGACCGCAAGGCGGCGCCGCGTATTGGCATGTTCATGATCCTGTGCGGCGCGATGGCGGTGTGGATGACCGCCACCCTCACCTGGGCGGTGCGGCCCAACAGCGCCTTGCTCAAGTGGGACTGGGCGTCCAAGGCTGTGCTGTTTGCCGGGTTCCTGCCATTTGTCATCCGCAGCCGCGTTCAGCTCGAAGCGCTGCTGCAAACCCATATGCTGGCCTCCGCGATGCATCTGATCGCCGTGGGCATCAAGGGCCTGCTGACAGGTGGCGGCTACAAGTGGCGCATGACGGCTCTGCCGGCCGACTCGGGGCTGGTGGAATCGAGCGCGATGGCCACCGTTGCCATGATGTTCATTCCGCTGCTGTTCTTCATGCGCGAGCATTCCATCCTGGTGCCGTGGAAGACAATTAGGAATATCTTCTACCCGACCTATGCGCTGCTGTGCGTCACCGCGATGGTTGGCACCGGAGCGCGGACCGGTCTCGTGTGTCTCGCCGTTCTCGGGATGCTCTACTGGATGCTGACACGCCACAAAGTGGCCGGCGCGGTGGCGATCATGATGATCGGCATCCTCATCCTGGTCTTTTCGCCCGACCGCTGGAAAGAGCGCATGGGCACGATCGACGACTATAAGGAGGAAAGCTCCGCGCTCACTCGCATCAAGGTGTGGCAGTGGGCGATCGATTTCGTGGCTGACAACCCGATGGGCGGTGGCTTCAGGGCCTATGAGATCAACATCATCCGCATGCCGCCAGACAACTTAAACCCCGATGGCTGGGTGCAATACAGCCGCGCGCCGCACAGTACATGGTTCGAGTTGCTGAACGAGCTTGGTTGGCCGGGGTTCTTCATGTTCCTGGGGCTCATTTTCCTCTCGTTTTTGACCTTGTGGCGGATCTGGAAGCGGTGTGAGGGCATAGAGGAACTGCGATGGTGCCGAGACTTGGCGCGCGCGCTGGGCATGTCGCTGGTGGTGCTCATGGCTGGCTCCTCCTTCATCGGTATCGCCTTCCAGCCCTGGTACTGGATGATGTTCGCCTGCAGTTTCATCCTGGGCGAGCATGTCCGCCGCTGCCTGGCGCCGGAGCGCAAGCCGGGGGTGTTCGTGCGGGATCCGTCGCCGGCCAACCTCGCCGGCCCAGGGCGCGCCCCCCCCGTGGGAGTGCCGGGCCTGTCGGCGCGGCGCAGGGTCTGAGCGCCGGGCCTCAGCGCGTGGTGGTTGGGCGCAGGGTCCGGCGCAGCCGGCCGAGGCCGTGGCGCAGCAGGGCCGCCATGCCGCCGGGGTGCAGTGGATTGGCCAGCACCACGCCCACGCGCTGCCGCCGCTCGGCGGTCCACATCCGCTTGTAGGGGTCGTCCCCGCGGCCGAAATCGACCGCCTGCACGCGCTCCTCGTCGATCAGCCGGCGCAGCATCCAGGCGGAGAGCGCGGTGCCGGGCGAGATCGGCTTGAACGCCTCGTCATGCGCCAGCTTCAGCACCGCCGCGGTGCCGGCATGGACCACCCAGAGCTGGGTGGCGATCGGCGCCCCCTCCCGGCGCAGCACGCCCAGCCGCAAGGCCCCGACCGCGGCCGCCTGCTGCATCAGCACGGCATTGAAGCGCGGGAAGGGCTCCGGCTCCTTCCAGCTGCGGGCATAGACGGCCTCGTATTCCGCGATCCCCTCCGCCACCGCTTCCGGCGCGGTGTGGCAGGCGAAGCTCAGCGTGGGGTCGCGCTCCGCGGCGCGCAGGCGGCGGCGGATGGTCTCGCGCAGGGCGCCTGGGCGGGAGGCGAGGTAGGCGGGCCAGTCCCGCCCCTCCAGCTCCTCGCGCCAGTTGCCGAAATGATCGAAGCGCAGCGGCACCAGCCCGCCGGCACGCGCGCCTTGCAGCAGGGCAGCCAGCCGTGAATCTTCGGGATCCAGCGCATCGAGGCGCAGGGCGGGCGTGCCGCGCACAAGCCGGGCCAATGCGCGCCCGGCGGCGGGCAGGTCGGCGCTCGGTGCGGCGGCGATCGGGTAGAGGCAGGTATAGGGGGTGGTCAGCGCCTCCAGCCGCCCGGACGTGTCGCGCAGCAGCGGTAGCAGCACCCCGGCCCCGGGCGCGCCGTGCAGGGCGAAGACGGGTGTGCCGCCTTCCGGCACCCCGGCCTCCCACACCGTGCGCCACCAGGCGCGGGTGGAGAAGAATCCGTCCCGGTCCAGCAATTCATCGGCGGCCCAGCCGGGCAGGGCGGCGAGGGTGGGGAAGAGCTGCATCATGTCAGGGCCGGGCCTTCAGCTCGTACCACGCCAGCCCGATCCACTCGTGCAGCGCCAGCTGGTTGTTGGCCCAGGCATGGGCATTGGGCACGAAGGAGGCGAGGTCCGGCCGCGCCGGACCGGTGAGGTGCGTGGGGGCCGCCACCACGGGATAGCCGCTGGCGCGGAAGGCCAGCAGGCTGCGGCGCATGTGCCAGCCATGTGTCACCACATAGGCGGCGGCGATGCCGTCGGCGCGCAGCAGCGGGGCGGAGAAGGCGGCGTTCTCCCAGGTGGTGGCGGAGCGGTCTTCCACCCAGCGGGCGGGTGTGCCGAACTCCTCGGCGAGCACGCGGGCCATGGCGGCAGCGATCGGCGGGCTGCCGCGGCGCAGCACCCCGCCGGTGACCAGGATCGGCAGGCCGGTGCGCCGGTGCAGCGCGGCCCCCGCCCGCAGGCGCTGCAGCGTCATCGGGCCAAGATCGGGCTCCGTGAAGATGCCGCCGGGCACGGCACGCAGCTCCTCGGCGGAGAGGATCACGATCGCGCCCGGCACCACCCCTTCGGCGGGTGCCAGCGGCAGGCCGTGTTCCAGCGCGCGCAGCAGCAGCTGCGCCGAAGCCGGAAGGGACAATACGACAAGGCCGAGGAAGCCCAGGCCGGCCAGCCAGCCGCCGAAGCGGCGCAGCAAACCCGGCCGCCGCGTGCCCAGCCGCCGGCCATCCCCGCGCAGCAGGAGACCGAGCAGGACCAGCACGAGCAGATTGACCGGCGGCTCCACCAGCGCCTGCGTCAGCACCTCAGCATCTCCGGAAGCGTTGCGGCGGCATCATGGCGGGCGCGGGCCCAATGCGCGAGGGGTGGCCCTGGATTGACAGGCGCGCCTGTGGGCGGTTGTTTCGATGGGAATGCCGGACATCCGCCTGATCCGCCCCCCTGCCTGGAGTGTGCTCGGCGAACGCTGGCGGGCGCTGGAAGCGCAGGCCGATGGCTCCTTTTTCCAGAGTTGGTCCTGGGTGGGCGGCCGCGTGGCGGCGCGCTTTCCCGATCCCTGGCTGCTGGCGGCGGAAGAAGGCGGGCGCACCGTGGCGCTGGGCCTGTTCAACCGCCGCCGGGCGGGGCCCTGGGGGGCGCGGCTGTGGCTGAACGAGAGCGGGCTGGCGGCGCCAGACAGCATCCATGTGGAGCATAACGGCCTGCTGCTGGCGCGCGGCACGTCGCCGGGGCTGCTGGCGCGGCTGCTGGGCGGGCTGGTGGGCCAGGGGCACGGCGTGGTGCTGAGCGGGGTGGACGAGGCCCACGCGGCTGCCGCGCGCGCCACGCCGGGGCTGCGGCGCGACCGGGCGCATCCGGCGCAGGCGCATGTGGTGGATCTCGCGGCGGTGCGGGCCTCGGCCGGAGGGCACCTGGGGTTGCTCAGCGCCAATGCGCGCCAGCAGATCCGCCGTTCGCTGCGCCGCTATGCCGGTGCGGGGGAGTTGCGGGTGGAACGCGCGGCCTCGCTGGCCGAAGCGCAGGCCCATCTGGCGGCCCTCGCCGAGCTGCACCAGCAAACCTGGACGCGGCGCGGCCAGCCCGGTGCTTTCGCCAACCCGGATTTCGTCGCCTTCCACGCCGAATTGCTGGACGTGGCCTGGCCGCGCGGGGAGATCGACCTGCTGCGCATCGCCGCCGGCGGGCAGGTGCTGGGCTATCTCTACAATTTCCGCTGGCGCGGCTGGGTGGCGAACTACCAGAGCGGGTTCGACTATGCCGCGGACTCGGCGCAGCTGAAGCCGGGGCTCACCTGCCACCATCTGGCCGTGGCGATGTATGCGGCGGAGGGGCAGGGCATCTACGACCTGCTGGCCGGCAATGACCGCTACAAGACCAGCCTCGCCACGGGAACGGAGCCGTTGCACTGGTTCGAGTTGCTGCCGCGCGCCTCCCTGCCCGGTCTGGTGCATCGGCTGCGGCAGGCGCTGGGCCGGGGCTAGGCGAGGGGGTTAGGCCGCGGCCACTTCCAGGCTGGCCAGGGTGCGGGCGAGCCCATCCTCCAGCACGATGCCGGCACGCACGCCCAGCGTGGCCACGGCGCGGGCGGGGTCGCCGAGCGAGCGGCGGATGTCCCCGGCGCGGGCGGGGCCGTGGGTGATGCGCGGCGTGCGGCCATGCAGGCGGCCGAGTGCCTGGGCCAGTTCCAGCACCGATGTGGCGCGCCCGGTGCACACGTTCAGCACGTGGCGGCCGGGGGCTTCGGCCAGAACGCGCATCGCGGCGCGCAGATGCGCCACCACATCCGCGACATAGACGAAATCCCGCAGTTGCTGGCCGTCGCCATGCACGGTGATCGCCCGGTCGGCGGCGGCCAGGGCGGCGAAGATGGAGATCACGCCGGAATAGGGCGAGTGCGGGTCTTGCCGTGGGCCGAACACGTTGAAGAAGCGCATGCCCGCAGTGGGCACGCCGTGCACGTGCCAGGCGACGGCGCCGTGCAGCTCCGAGCCCAGCTTGTCCGCGCCATAGGCGGTGAGCGGGGCGGGCGCCAGCCCCTCATGTGCCACCGCATCACCGAGATTGCCGTACACCGCGGCGGAGGAGGCATAGACCACCGGAACGCGCCCGGCGGCGCGCGCGGCGTCCAGCACCGTCACGGTGCCGGTCTGGTTCACCAGATGGGTGCCGCGCCAATCCTCGTTGCCGCGCGCGACGGAGGCGATGGCGGCGAGGTGGAAGCACCCGGCCACGCCCTGCATGGCCGCGCCCACCGCCACCGGGTCGGTCACGCAGCCGCGCACCAGCTCGCAGCGCGGATCGAGGTTGCCGATATGGCCGGTGGAGAGATCGTCCAGCACGCGCACGCGATGGCCCTCGGCCAGCAGTGCGTCTGCCAGGTGGGATCCGATGAAGCCTGCGCCGCCTGTCACCAGGTAGTGGGCCAAGTCCAGCCTCCGTTGCGCGTCCGCCGTCGCCGATGCCGCCATGATGGCAGCGCCGCGGTTACCGGCCCGTCAAGCAGGCCGCAAGCCAACCATGCGTGATATGGGGGCAAACCCGCTTCAAGGACGTTACTTTCCGCAACGCAGCGGGATCAGCCGCCCTTCACCCCGCCCGCGGTCAGCCCCGCCACGATCTCCTTCTGCATGATCAGCGTCAGCGCCAGCACCGGCAGCGTTACCAGCAGGGCGGCGGCGGCCAGCGGGCCCCAGCTGACCTGCTCGAAGCTGATCACGTTGTACACCGCCACCGGCAGGGTGCGGGTGGCACGCCCGGCGAGCACCACGCCGAAGATGAAGTTGTTCCAGCTGAAGATGAATGCCAGGATCATCGCCACCACGATGCCCGGCCGGGCCAGCGGCAGGGCGATATGGAAGAAGGCCTGGCGGATGGTGGCGCCATCCACCAGGGCGGCCTCCTCCAGGTCTGGCGGCAGCCCCTCGAAAAAGCCGATCATCACCCACACCACGATCGGCACGGTGATCACCAGATGGGTGATCACCAGCGGCGTGAGCGTGCCGGTGAGGCCAAGCCACTGGAACAGCAGGAACAGCGGGATCAGGTACGAAAGCCCCGGCGTGACGCGCGCGATCATGATCAGCGCGGCCACCCGGTGCGCCTTGGCTTTGGCGATGCCGAACCCGGCCGGCACGCCCAGCAGCAGGGCGAGCCCCGTCGCGCCGAAGCTCACGATCACGGAGTTGATCGTGTAGGTCAGGAAGTCGTTGCGCTCGAACACCTCGATGAAGTTGTTCAGCGTCGGCGGGTTGGGGATGAACACGGGAACGAAGGACATGTTGTCCACCTCGTTCTTCAGCGACAGCGACAGCATCCACAGGAACACCAGGATCGCCGGCGAGATCAGCGCGAACACGCTGAGCCCGAAGAACACGCGGCCGATGCCGCGGCGGATGCGATGGGCGTTCATTGCCACTGCTCCCCCCTCACTGCCACTGTTCCCTTTGCCGGACGGTGAACAAGACCAGGCTGATCAGCAGGATGATCACGAAGAACACCACCGTCATCGCCGCCGCATAGCCCAGGTTATAGAAGGCGAAGGCGGTCTGGTACAGATACAGGTTGATGGTCTCGGAGGAAGTGCCCGGCCCGCCGCCGGAGACCACGAAGATCAGGTCGAAGGCCTTCAGCGCGTCGATCGTGCGGATCACGGTGGCCACGATGATGTGCGGCCAGACCAGCGGCACGGTCAGGTGGCGGAACGTGTCCCACGCCGAGGCGCCGTCGATGCGCGCGGCCTCGAACGGGTCCGTCGGCAGGCTGGCCAGCCCGCCCAGCACGATCAGCATCACCAGCGGCGTCCATTGCCAGGTTTCCACCAGCACCAGCGTGGGGATGACGGAGGAGGCGGCGTAGCTCCACTGGCTCGGCGGCAGGCCGACGGAGGTGAGCAGGTAGTTCAGCACGCCGGCCTGGGGGTGGAACATCATGGTCCACACCAGGGCGATGGCCACCGGGGTGGCCATCATCGGCAGGATGAACACGGTGCGGGCGAAGCCGCGCAGCGGGAAGTTGCGGTGGAAGCACACCGCCGCGGCCACGCCGAGCACGACCGGGAAAAACACCGACAGCGCGGTGAAATACAGCGTGCGCACCACCGACCAGAGGAATCGCTCATCGGTGGGCAGGCGCAGGTAGTTGGCGAAGCCCACATAGGTGAAGGTGCCGCGCACATCCCACTCATGCATCGACATGAACAGGGTGAAGATCCACGGGAACACGATCACCGCGAACACCACCACCCCGGCCGGCACCACGAAGGGCCAGTATTTGCGCGCGTAGTTGCGCCCGCGCAGCCCGGTGGAGGGGGCGCGGGCCGCCGTGGTCTGCACGTCGGCGTTCATCGCGTGCGCCTGCGAATCATCATGGCGTCTCGGCTCACCGGACGTTCTCCCCGTATCCTGTCGGCCGGATTAGCCCCCGCGCCATGCGCATGCAACATTTCCCGCGCGGAGCGTGATCGTCGGAGGCGGAATCGCGGGAGACGTAAATCACGCGACCACACCAGGCTCAGGGCACCGGCAGATCGGTGATGCGGCACAGGTTCGCGCCCTTGCGCTCCAGCGCCCGCCCGCCCTCGAACACCACCCGCAGGTCGTAGCTGCATTCGCCGCCGCGCGGCAGGCGGAACAGCCGCGCCTCCTGCGGGGCCAGCTTGCCCTGGTCCAGCCGGTTGCGGCCCCAGCTGCCGGTGCCGGCCGGGGTGGCGAACAGCTCGGCGACGGGCACCTGGCCGCGATTGACCAGGCGGAAGCTCGGGTCGTCCGCCGGCTTGCCGCCCGGCGTGGTGGAGGCTGTGGCGGGGGCCGGGCGTGCGCCGGTGCCGTAGCACTGGATGAACAATGTGGAGGCATGCGCCACCTCCCCCACCGCCGCCGCCCGCATGTCCGGCCCCGTGCTCTGCGCCATCGTGGGCATGGTGCCGGCATCGCGCAGGAACTGCCGCGCCTCCGCCCCCTTGATGGCGAAATTGACGTTCTGCGGAATGTCGCCGCCGGTCATCTGGGCGATGCGCATGGCGTTCAGCTTGCTCACCACCACGCCCACCACATTGGCCTGGGCATCCAGCAGCGGGCCGCCGGAATTGCCCGGCTGCACCGGCGCGCTGATCTGGAAATGCACGGGGTTGTCGCGCAGTCCGGCCAGCGCGCTGATATCCCCGGTGGTGAGGGTGGGGCCGGAGGAGAGCACGCCCGAGAGCGGGAAGCCGTAGGTCACCACCGCCTCCCCGCGCGCCACCGCCGGGCCCTCGCGGAAGCGCAGCGCCGGGCCGGCCTCGCCCTCATAGCCCAGCAAGGCGAGGTCACGGCGGGGATCGGAGGCCAGCACGCGGGCTTGCACAATCTGCCCCTGCGGCGTGCGGAAGCTCACGCGCTGGCAGCC
>CANHKG010000002.1 GCA_947460455.1 Rhodospirillales bacterium
GCGGCCGCGCGGGGGCGCGGTGCTCCGGATGGAAAGGGTTCATAAGGGCGGCTGCGTGCAAGCATCACCTCGGAAGACGGATGGCGCGGGCATTTGGATCACACGCGGTGGCGGTGATCCAAGCGCAGACGGCGTTCGTTTCCGCTATAGAATTCGAACCCGCCGGAGTACGACCCGCCCATGGCTTATCGCAGGCGCCGCATCGCCGTTATCGGAAGCGGCATTTCCGGCATGTCGGCCGCCTGGCTGCTGTCCCAGGCGCATGACGTGACCGTGTACGAGCGCGCGGCGCAGGCGGGTGGGCATAGCCGGACGATTCGCACGGCGGCCGGTGTGGACGTGGATACCGGGTTCATCGTTTATAACGAGCAGACCTACCCGAACCTGGTGGCGCTGTTCCGGCATCTGGGTGTGGCGACGCAGGCGAGCGATATGTCGTTCGCGGTTTCCCTTGATGGGGGGCGGCGCGAGTACTCGGCGGCGGATTGGCGCGGGATGATCGCCCAGCCCTCCAACCTGGTGCGGCCGCGGTTCTGGGCGATGCTGATCGACCTGCTGCGCTTCTATCGTGAGGCGCCGCGGGTGGCGGCGGGGCTGGAGCATGATTTGCTGGCGCTGGATGCGTTCCTGAAGCGCGAGAAGTATTCGGACGGGTTCGTGCAGGACCATTTGCTGCCGATGGCCGCCGCCATCTGGTCGGTGCCGGCGGCGGAGGCGGGTTCCTATCCCGCGGCGGCGTTCATCCGGTTCTGCGAGAATCACGGGTTGCTGAAGCTGCGCGACCGGCCGGTGTGGCGGACGGTGACGGGCGGGAGTGCGGCCTATGTGGCGAAGCTGACCGCACCCTATGCCGACCGGATCCGGTTGGGGTGTGGGGCCACGCGCATTGTTCGGGCGGCGGATCATGTGGTGGTGCATGACAGCGATGGCGGCAGCGAGCGCTATGACGATGTGGTGATCGGGACCCACGCCCCGCAGGCGCTGGCGCTGTTGGAGGAGCCGACGGAGGCGGAGCAGGCGTTGCTGGGGCCGATCCGCACCGCAAAGAACCGGGTGGTGATGCATCGTGACCCGAGGCTGATGCCGCGGCGGCGGGCGGCGTGGGCGAGCTGGAATTACCTGTCGCGCACCGATGGTTCGCTGTGCGTGACGTATTGGATGGACCGGTTGCAGGCGCTGCCGGGGCCGGAGCAGCATTTCGTGACGCTGAACCCGCCGGTGGAGCCGGCGGAGATCCTGAACGAGGAGTGGTTTTCCCATCCGCAGTTCGATGCCGCGGCGATGCGCGCCCAGCGGATGTTGTGGACGCTGCAGGGGCGGCGGAACACGTGGTTCTGCGGGGCCTGGTTTGGCTCCGGGTTCCATGAGGATGGGCTGCAATCGGGCCTGGCGGTGGCCGAGCAGCTGGGCGGGGTGCGGCGGCCCTGGGCGATGCCGGCGGCTGCGCCGCGCATCGCCATGGCGCCGTTGAGCGAGGCGGCGTGAGCGGCGCCGCACCCCGTGCCTCCCAATCCGCGCTGTATGGCGGCAGCGTGACGCATGTGCGGCTGCGGCCGGTGCGGCACCGGCTGCGCTACCGCATGCTGACGATGCTGCTGGACCTGGACGAGCTGCCCGAGTTGTCGCGGCGGTTGTGGCTGTTCGGGCATAACCGGCGGGCGGTGTTTGCCTTTCGGGATCGCGACCATGGCGATGGGTCCGGCACGCCGTTGGCCGAGCAGATCGGCGCGATGCTGCGTGGGGCGGGGCTGGACCCCGCGGGCGGACGCATTCGGGTGCTGTGCATGCCGCGGGTGCTTGGCATGGTGTTCAACCCGATCACTGTCTATTTCTGCGACGGCGCGGATGGGGCGCTGCAGGCGATGGTTTATGAGGTGAACAACACCTTTGGGCAGCGCCATACTTATCTGATCCCGGCAACGGGGGCCGACGTGCAGCACCAGGGCTGCGACAAGCGGTTCTATGTTTCGCCGTTTATGGACATGGAGCAGCGCTACCGGTTCCGGGTGGCGCCGCCGGGGGAGCGGTTCGCGCTGGCGATCGAGTCTGCCGATGATGCGGGGCCGTTGCTGTATGCGGCGTTCACCGGGCGGCGGGGTGTGCTGGGCGATGCCGGGTTGGCGCGGGCGCTGCTGGGGCATGGGTTGCAGGCGATGCGGGTGGTGGGCGGCATCCATTGGGAGGCGCTGAAGCTGTGGCTGAAGGGGATGCGGTTGCGGCCGCGCCCGGCGCCGCCTTCGGAGCCGGTGACGGTAGGGCGATGATCAGGCTTTGGGTGACGACGGCGCTGGTGCTGCTGCCGATCGATGCGGTGTGGCTGACGTTGGCGGCGCAGCCGTTCTATCGGGTGCATATCGGGCATTTGCTGGCGCCGGATTTCGCGGTGGCGCCGGCGGTGGCGTTCTACCTGTTGTATGTGACGGGGATTGTGGCGCTGGCGCAGCGCGGGGCGGCGGATTGGCGCGAGGCGGGGTTGCGCGGGGCGATGCTGGGGCTGGTGGCCTATGGCACCTATGACCTGACCAACCAGGCAACGCTGCTGGGGTGGCCCACGATTGTGACGGTGGTGGACCTGGTATGGGGCACGTTCCTGACCGCCACCGGCGCTGCGCTGGGATATATGCTGTCAGGCCGGAAGCGGGCCGTTTGACGCGGAGAAGCACCGCCTCTCCGCATCAAATTATTGAAGTCTTTTTGCTTCTTTTTCTTCAGAAAAAGAAGACCCTTACTTCCTCGTCAGCCACTTCTTGCTGATCCGGCATCCCACGGTATAGGCCGGGTTGAACACGTTGCCGATATCGTAGCTGACGGTCTGGCCCATGAGGTGCGAGGCGGCGCGGGGGGCAAGCCCGTAGTCCTCCCCGAGCCAGCGCATCATTTCCGTGGTGGCGTGTTGCAGGGCCTGGTCGAGCGGGCGGGCGTTGCCGACGGTGAAGATGTCGTCTTCGGTTTCGCCGCGCGGCCAGGTGATGGTGCGCTTGAGGACCTGGAAAGTGACTTCCATTTCGAACGAGGTTTCGATGCCGGTGCCGGTGATTTCACCGTCGCCTTGGCAGGCGTGGCCGTCGCCCAGGTAGAACAGGGCGCCGGGCTGGAAGACGGGCAGCCAGGCGGTGGTGCCGGGGCGGAACAGGCGGTAGTCCATGTTGCCGCCGTGGTTGGCGCTGGTGGCCGTCGAGATGGCCTGGCCGCGGGCGGGGGCGGTGCCGAAGCAGCCGATCATGGGCTGGATGGGCGGGGCGAAGTTTTCCAGGCCCTTTGCCGGTTCCCGCAGGTGGACGGTGCCGGCGTTGTTGTCGATCACCCAGACGGAGCGTTCGTTGGCCGGGCGCTCGGGGATGGCGGCGGGATCGAGCACCGTCAGTGCCAGGGGGGAGTAGGTCCAGCCGGTGGCGCGGCTGGGGGTGAGGCGGTTGATGTGGACGGCCAGGGTATCGCCGGGTTCGGCGCCTTCGATGAAGAACGGGCCGGTCATGGGGTTGCCGCGTTCCCAGGCCTGGGCCTCGTTGGCGTCCAGGCCCGAGGCGTCGATGGTGGCGGCGATGAGCGTGTCGCCGTTGGCGAGGCGGAGCACCGGGTCTGCGGTGCCGATGACGGTGTGGTAGCGCGTGGGCTGGAAGCGGTGCGTGGCCATCGGTGGTTCCCTGGGGTGCTGAGGCGGGAACGATAGCGGGGCCGGGCGTGGCTGCGAAGCGGTGGCGGGGGGTTATCCGAGCGCCTGGTTGACCAAGGCGAAGCTGCGCGTGGTGCCTGGCGCGGGTGGGGTGCCGCGGACCATGCGCAGGGCTTCGTCTACCACTGGCAGGCCGTGGGCGGTGAGCAGGGGGGCGAGGGCGGGGTCGGTGATGTCGATGCGGACGAAGGCGCCGGCGCGGGCGGTGAGGTAGTGGGCGATGAGGGCCCAGGCGCTGGCGGCATCGGGGGCGGCGACGGGGCCGATGACCTCGCCGCGGCCGAAGGGGCGCAGCATGGCGAAGCCTTCCGGCGTGCCGTTGCGTTCGAGGAGGATGGCCTGGCCCTGGGCGAGGATGGCGGACAGGGCGCGGGTGCGGTCCATGCCGGTGGCGGTGGTGTCGAGCGCGGCCAGGGCGGGGAGGTCGTGTGCGGTGGCGGGGCGCAGGGTTTGGCCGGGGGCGAGCGGGGCGGGGGGCGGGGCGATGGCGGGGCCCTGGTGCTGGTGGATGATGCCGGCGGGGGTGAAGCCGAGGCGGAGGTAGAGGGCCTGGCCGGCCTGGGTGGCGTGGAGTTGCACGGCGCGGGGGCCGAGGGCGGCGAGGGCTGCTTCCATCAGGCGGGCGCCGAGGCCGCGGCCTTGTTGGTCGTTGGCGACGATGAGCATGCCGAAGCAGCCCCAATCGGGGCCGAAGGGCCAGCTCATGGACGTGCCGAGCAGGCGTTCGCCTTCCGAGATGGCCCAGCCCTGGCCGAGCCCCAGGGCAAAGCGCCAATCCTGTTCGCGGTGCGGCCAGCGAACGGCCTGGGTGAGGCCGTGGGCCTGGGGGAGGTCGGCGGGCAGGAGGGGGCGCAGGGGCAGGGGCATGATTCTTTCTCCAGGCGTCATATTCACCATTGCCGTGCGCGGCGCAATGTTGCAAACGCCTCGCAATTGCATTTGTGATGCAGGTCTTTCCCCCTACGCCGGTGGCCCTAGACTGGCCCGGCATGACGACGGAGCGCCCGTGATGACCGCACTGCGGCCCAAGTATGTGACCTTCGATTGCTACGGCACGCTGACCTGGTTCCAGCCGGGCGAGACGGCGGCGCGGCTGATGGCGGACCGGGTGCCGGCCGAGCGGATGCCGGCGTTCCTGACCGACTTCATGTGGTACCGCTTCGACGAGGTGCTGGGCGCCTGGCAGCCCTATGTGGATGTGCTGAAGAACTCCCTGGAGCGCACCTGCAAGAAGCACGGCGTGGTGTTTCGCGAGGCGGATGGGCAGGCGATCTATGATGCGGTGCCGACTTGGGGGCCGCACCCCGATGTGGCGGCGCCGCTGACGCGGGTGGGGCAGCGCTATCCGCTGGTGGTGCTTTCCAACGCGGCGGACGAGCAGATTCAGCGCAATGTGGATTTGCTGCAGGCGCCGTTCCACAAGGTGTACACGGCGCAGCAGGCGCAGGCGTACAAGCCGCGGATGCAGGCCTTTGAATACATGTTCGACATGCTGGGCTGCGCGCCGGAGGAGGTGCTGCATGTGTCCTCCAGCCTGCGTTACGACCTGATCCCGGCGCATGCGCTGCGGATCGGGCAGCGGCTGTATGTGAACCGGGGCTACGAGGTTTCGGTGCCGTCGTTCGGCTACCACGAGACCACCACCATCGAGGGCCTGGCCCAGTTGCTGGGCTGCTGAGGCGATGAAGCTCGATTCCTACTGGCTTGATACGTCCACGCGCTTCGCCGGGGTGGCGCAGGGGCCGGTGGAGGGGCGGGTGGACGTGGCGGTGATCGGCGCCGGATTCACCGGGCTTTCGGCGGCGCTGGCGCTGGCGCGGCGAGGGGCGAGCGTGGCGGTGCTGGAGGCCGGGCAGGTGGCCGCGGGGGCTTCCGGGCGCAATGGCGGGCATGTGAACAACGGCACGGCGCATGACTATGCCGGGCTCGCCGACAAGCTGGGCCAGGAGCACGCGCTTTCGCTGTACCGGGCGTTCGACGATGCGGTGGACACGGTGGAACGCATCGTGCGGGAGGAGCAGATTGCCTGCGACTTCCGGCGCAGCGGCAAGATCAAGCTGGCGGCCAAGCCGGCGCATTACGAGAACATCGCGCGCGGGTTCGAGCGGTTGAACCGGGAATGCGACCCGGAGACGGAGCTGCTGCCGCGCGCACGGGTGCGGGAGGAAATCGGCTCTGACGCGTTCCACGGAGCGTTGCTGTATCGCAAGAGTGCGATGATGCACATGGGCAAGTTCGGTGCCGGGATTGCCGATGCGGCGACGCGGGCGGGGGCGCGGATTTTCGAGCAGGCGGGGGTGACGGGGCTGACCCGGCTGGCGGGTGCGGCGCATCGCGTGACGACGGCGCGCGGCACGTTGGAGGCCGGGCAGGTGCTGGTGGCCACCGGGCCGAGCCGGGAAGGGCCGTTCGCCTGGTTCCGCCGGCGGGTGGTGCCGGTGGGCAGCTTCATCGTGGTGACGGAGAAGCTGAGCCCGGCGCAGCTCGACAGCATCATGCCGACGCGGCGGACGGCGACGACGACGCAGCATATCGGCAACTACTTCCGCATCTCGCCCGACGACCGGCTGATCTGGGGTGGGCGGGCGCGGTTCGCTTTTTCCAACCCCACCGAGGATTCGCGCAGTGGCGAGGTGCTGCGGGAGCAATTGATGGCGGTGTTTCCGCAATTGGCCGGGGTGCGGTTCGACTATTGCTGGGGCGGGCTGGTGGATATCACCGAGGACCGGCTGCCGCGGGCGGGCGAGCACGACGGGCTGTTCTACGCCATGGGGCTTTCGGGGCACGGGGCGCAGATGTCGGTGCATCTGGGCCAGCAGATGGCGCGCGTGATGGGCGGGGAGGCGGAGGCCAATCCGTTCCGCAAGCTGCCGTGGCGGGCCTTGCCGTTCAACTGGGGCACGCCGTGGTTCCTGCCGCTGGTGGGTGCCTATTACCGCTACAAGGACCGGGTGGGATGAGCGCGCTGCCGGGGCATTGGGTTGATCCCGTTGAGGGCGATGCGCGCCCGCCGGCTTCGGCCGATGTGGTGGTGATCGGGGCGGGAATCGCGGGGACGGCGGCGGCCTATACGCTGGCCAAGGCCGGGCATTCCGTGGCGCTGCTGGAGAAGGGTGTTGTCGCCGGCGAGCAATCCAGCCGCAACTGGGGCTGGTGCCGGCTGATGAGCCGCGATGAGCGTGAGATTCCGCTGATGCAGCGGGCGCATGCGCTGTGGGACCAGTGGCCGGGCGAGACCGGGCAGGAGATGGGGTTCCGGCGCAACGGGCTGCTCTACGTGACGAAAGACCCCAAGGAACTGGCGGGCTGGGAAGCCTGGGCCGAGATGGCGCGGCCGTATCAGGCGCCGGTGCGGATCATCGGGGCGGAGGAGGCGCGGCGCCTGGCGCCGGGGGTGCCGCAGGAGTGGATCGGTGGCGTGGTCTCGCCGCAGGATGGGCGCGCGGAGCCGGGTTTGGCGGCACCGGCCATTGCGCGGGCGGCGCGGGCGCTGGGGGCTTCCGTGGTGCAGAACTGCGCGGTGCGCGGGCTGGATACCACCGGGGGGCGGATCAGCGGGGTTTTCACCGAGCATGGGTTGGTGAAGACGAATGCGGTGATCCTGGCCGGGGGGGCGTGGTCTTCCATGTTCCTGCGGCGGCACGGGATCGACCTGCCGCAGAGCTCCGTACATTCCACGGTGTTCGCCACCACGCCGGCGAAGCAGGTGGTGGAGGGTGGGTTCTATTCCGCCGATCTGTGCCTGACGCCGCTGCTGGATGGCGGCTACATCGTGGCGGCGAAGGCGCGCACGCGCATCGAGATCACGCCGGCGGCGATCCGCTATGCGGCGCGATTCGGGCGATCATTGCTGGCCAACCGCAAGGTGGTGGAACTGCGCATGGGGCGCTCCTTCTTCGAAGGGCCAGACACGATCCATCGCAAATGGCGCTTCGATCGGGAGACGGTGTTTGAGCGCATCCGCGTGCTGAACGCCAAGCCCAACCTGGCGCTGGTGGAGCCGGCGCTGCGCGATATCGTGGCGGCGTGCCCGGAGCTGGAAGGCATCCAGGCGGCGCGGGTCTGGGCCGGATGGATCGATCTTACGCCCGATGTGGTGCCGGTGATCGATAACCTAGCGGCACTGCCGGGGCTGACGGTGGCCACGGGGCTGTCCGGGCATGGGTTCGGAATCGGGCCGGCGATCGGGGAGTTGGCGGCGCAGCTGGCGACGGGGGCGACGCCTTTGGTGGATCCCGGGGCGTTTCGGTTGGCGCGGTTTCAGTAAGCAAGGATTCTTCTTTTTCTGAAGAAAAAGAAGCAAAAAGACTTTTATGAACTTGCGCCCGATTTCCATGGAGAGGCGGGTGCAAGGTCGGAAAAGTTTTTTGGTTCTTTTTTTCAAAAAAGAACATGCTTGCTTTCTCAGGGCGTTGCGCGTGGCGGCGGGCGGGCGAATACTCCCTTTGCAAAATGGGAGGGCGAACCATGGCATTCTATCGGGGCATGACCTGCGAGAACGTGACGCTGACGGGGCATGGCGGGACGGCGATCACCGCCTATGTCGCCAAGCCGGAGGGGGCGGGGCCGTTTCCGGGCGTGGTGTTGATCCATCACCTGCCGGGTTGGAGCGAATACTACATCGAGACGACGCGGCGGTTCGCGCACCATGGCTACATCGCGATCTGCGCGAACCTGTACGAGCGTGCGGGCGAGGGCCATCCGGACGACGTGGCGGCGAAGGTGCGGGCGGAGGGTGGCATTCCCGATGCGCAGATGGTGGGCGACACGGCGGCGGCGGTGGCGTGGATGCGGGCGCAGCCGGCGCTGAACGGCAAGGTGGGGCTGATCGGCTCCTGCTCCGGCGGGCGGCACGCGATGATCTATGCGGCGCAGCGGCATGACGTGGATGCGGTGGTGGACCAGTGGGGCGGGCGCGTGGTGATGGCGCCCGAGGAACTGAACGCCAAGACCCCTGTGGCGCCGATCGACATGACGGGGGATATCCAGTGCCCGGTGCTGGGCCTGTTCGGCAATGACGACCGCGCGCCGAGCCCGGAGCAGGTGAACCTGCATGAGGAAGCGCTGAAGAAGCACGGCAAGACCTATGAGTTCCATCGCTACGATGGGGCGGGGCATGGGTTCAACTACTGGCATCGGCCATTGTATCGGCCGGAGCAGGCGATGGATGCGTGGGGCAAGACCTGGGCGTTCTTCAAGAAATATCTGGGGGGCTAGGCCCGTGTGCACCTCCATCGTGGAGATCACCGTGGCCGAGGGCATGGCGCGGCGGGACGAGGGCTGGTTCCCGCTGGCGCAGGCGGTGGTGACCTATGACCATGCGCGGCATGCGCCGTTGGGCGATGTGATCGCGCTGGATTTCCTCAACCCCGCGCTGGGACCTTCGGCGCGGGCGGGGGTGGAGCTGACGCTGGAGTCTGCGATCGCGCTGCGCGATGCGCTGGAGCGGGCGATCGCGGCGGCGGAGTTCGAGGAGGCCGAGGTGCGCGGCAAGGGTGCCTTGGAGCGGGCGGCCTAGCTACTCCGCGGCCTGGAGGCGGCCGTCGCGCATGGTCCAGCCGCGGGGCAGGATGCCGTCGCGCCGGCTCCAGCCGGAGTGGGGATCGTGGTCGAGCTGGACGGGGTCCAGCTTGCGCCAGCCGTGCAGCTTGATCCACAGGCGGAGCATGTGGCGTTCCTGCCCTGGCGCAGGGTTGTCCAGATATTCCGTGCGCGAGTGCATGACGGTGTAGTTGTTCACCCACTGCATGTCGCCGGGTTCCAGCATCATGGAGAACTTCACGTCCTCGCGCATGGAGATGCTGTCGAAGAAATCGAGCGCGGCCAGTTCTTCCTCGGTGAACTGCATGCCGAGCTTGGGGCGGGCGGTCTTGATGGCCTGGCGGACGTAGCGCACGGAGATGTCGCCATCCACGTCGCTGAAGATCGGCAGCTTGTCGGAGACGGGCTGCTGGAAGGGGGTTTCCTCGCCGCGGCGGTCGAACTCGAAGCCGCGCAGGAGGAGGGGGAGGTATTCCGGGTGTTCGGCGAGCACCGTGTTGTAGATGGTGTGCGCGCTGGAGATGGAGGAGAGGCCGCCCTCCTTCGCGCGGCGCAGGCACATGAGGCCGAGCAGGTCGCCTGAATCGGTGTGGAATTTCAGCTCGTGGTTGGTCTGGTAACCACGGACGTTCAGCGCCTCGTAGTCCTTGCCCTGGTTGAAGACGTGGCCGAGCTTGTCGCCGCTTGCGTTCTGGGAGACGCCCTGGCCGAGATGCTGGCCAAGGCCCCAGACGATCATCGCCGCCTCGGCATCCGAGTATTTCGTGATCGGCAGGCCGCGCATGACGTTGAAGCCGCGGCCCTGGCAGACCTCGCCCCACATGCGGCGGGCGAGTTCCGGGGCGAGGGTGGGCAGCGGGAAATCGTCGCGCGCCATGGTGTCGATGGTGGCGCCGATGCGGCGGAGGTTGACCACGGCGGTGTCGATCTCGTCGGTCCAGCGCGGCGTGAGCTCGAACAGCCAGGAGGTGTCGGCCTCCACGTCGGCGCGGTTCCAGGCGCTGCGGCCGGTGATCGGCTTCATGGCGGGCTCCCCGGTGTGTTCCATATGTTGGAACAATGGTTCGTGATGCGGAAAGCGTATGGGGTGGGGCCGGGTGGGTCAAGCCGTGGGGATCAGGGGGCGGGGGCGCCGAGCAGGCGGGAGACCTTTTCTGCGGTGGCGGCGACGAGGGGGGCGAGGGTTTTCACGCGGGCCGGCTTGAGGCGCTCGGCGGGGCCGGAGAGGCCGATGGCGGCGACGACGCGGCCATGGGCGCCGCGGATCGGGGCGGCGATGGAGTTGATGCCCGGGCGGAATTCGGCCCGCGTGGTGGCGAAGCCCAGGCGGCGGATCTGGGCCAGGCGGGTGGCCAGGGCCGTGGGGTCGGTGATTGTGGCCGGGGTGTGGGGTTTCATCTCTGCCAGGGCCTGGGCGAGGGTTTCCTCGGGCGCGTGGGCGAGCAGGGCAAGGCCGGTGCCGGTGCAGTGGGCGGGGTGGCGGTCGCCGATACGGTTGTAGCTGCGGATGTAGGTGTCGGTCTCGACCCGGTCGATATAGACCATGAAGGGGCCGTCGAGCACGGAGAGGTTGGCGGTTTCCTGGGTTTCCGCGACCAGCCGGGCGAGGTGGGGGGCGGCGATGGATTTCACATCCAGCCGGGCGACGATGCGCGCGCCGAGGCGCCAGAGCTTGAGGCTGGAGGCGTAGCTGCCGCGCGGCTGGGTGGGCTCGGCATAGCCGGTGGCAACCAGGGCGGTGAGCAGGCGGTGGGCGTTGCTTTTGGTGATGCCCATGCGCCCGGCGAGCGCGGTGACGCCGAGCGGGGCCTCGCTTTCGGCGAGGATCTCCAGGGCCAGGAGGCCTTTGCCGAGGCTTTTGTCCATGAGTGGGGTCCGGCGTGACAGGGTGGCGGCAGCGTGCCACAGTTTTGCACGGTTTTCCATATTGTGGAACGGAGCGGGCGGCGATGGCGAGCGAGCTTTGGCGGATGGATGCGGTGGACCAGGCGCGGTTGATCCGCACCGGGCGGGCTTCGGCGCGCGAGGCGGTGGCGTCCTCGCTGGCGCGGCTGGACGCTGTGAACCCGTATCTGAATGCCGTGGTGCAGTTCATGGCCGAGGAGGCGCTGGCGGCGGCGGATGCGGCGGATGCGAAGCAGGCGCGCGGCGAGGTGTTGCCGCCGCTGCATGGCGTTCCCGTTACGATCAAGGTGAACGTGGACCAGGTGGGCTATGCCACCACCAACGGCGTGGTGGCGTTCAAGGATGCGGTGGCGAAGGAGGATGCGCCGGTGGTGGCGAACCTGCGCGCGGCGGGCGGCATCATCATCGGGCGGACCAATTTGCCGGCGTTCTCGATGCGGGTGTTCTCTGACAACGCGCTGCACGGGCGGACGTTGAACCCGCTGGACCCCGCGGTTTCCGCCGGCGGGTCTTCCGGTGGGGCGGGCTCGTCGGTGGCGACGGGCATCGGGGCGATTGCGCATGGCAACGATATCGGCGGCTCCGTTCGCATTCCGGCGATGTACAACGGGGTGGTGGGGCTGCGGCCGAGCCTGGGGCGGGTGGCGGCGTTCAACCCCAGCCAGCAGGTGGCGCGGCCGTTCGGCTCCCAGATGATGGCGGTGCAGGGGCCGCATACGCGCAGTGTGCGCGATTGCCGCGTGGCGCTGGCGGCGATGGCCAAGGGCGATCCGCGCGACACGCGCTGGGTGGATGCGCCGCTGGAAGGCCCGGCGCTGCCGAAGCGCGTGGCGCTGGTGGTGGAGAACCCCGGCGGCACGCTGCATCCGGCGCAGGCCGAGGCGGTGCGGACGGCCGGGAAGCATCTGGCGGCGGCGGGGTACGAGGTGGAGGAGGTGTCGCCGCCGAACCTGAACGACATCGTGGAATGCTGGATGGCGATCGGGGCGAATGAGCTGTTTCCCGCGCTGCTGCCGCGCATGCGCCAGCTGGGCGACCCCGACGGCATCGCCTCCATGGAAACCTGGAACCAGCTGGTGCCGCCTTCGGGCATGGCGCGGTTCCTGCAAGCGATTGCCGAACGCGACCTGTTCATTTGGCGTTGGCTGGAGTTCATGCAGACCCGGCCGCTGGTGATCCTGCCGACGATGGGCAGCCTGGCGCCGGTGCACGGGCTGGACACCACGCTGGAGGGGCAGAAGCAGGTGCTGGACCAGATCCGGGTGAGCCTGATCGCCCCGGTGCTGGGGCTGCCCTCGCTGGCGGTGCCGGTGGGCTGGGCCGGGCGGCTGCGGCCGGGGGTGCAGATCATGGCGCCGCGGTTCCGCGAGGATCTGTGCCTGGCGGCCGGCGAGGTGATCGAGGCGGCGGAGGGCGTGGTGGTTCCGGTGGAGCCGTTCCGGGGTTGATCGCGCTGCGCGCCAGCGCCGGGCTGCCTTGAAACGGTTGCATGGCGCGGCCATGTGCCAAGGCCTCAGGGGAGGAAATCGGCGCCGGCCTCAGGGCGGCCCCGGCAACATGGAGAGCGGGGCCATGGAGATCGCCGTGGGCGGCGCGTGCCGGCCGGCCAGCCGGGCTGTTGGGTGGCGATGACGGCCAGCCTGCTTCTGATCGTGCTCCTGGCGCCCTTCCTGGGCGCGCCGGCGATGCTGCTGTTGCAGCGTGGGCACCGGCGCTGGGCGGCGTGGGGCGCGGCGGCCGTGATGGCGGCGGCGCTTGGCGTGCTCGCGCCGCTGGTGCCGCGCGTGCTGGCCGGCGAGGTGCTGGTGGCGCGCTGGGCCTGGCTGCCGGAATGGGGTCTGGATGTCGCGCTGCGGCTGGATGGGCTCGGCCTGCTGTTCTGTGGGCTGATCCTGGGGATCGGCCTGCTGGTTGTGCTCTACGCCGCCTATTACCTGCCGGACGAGGACAGGCTGGGGCGGTTCTATGCCATGCTGCTGGCCTTCGCCGGCGGCATGCTGGGCGTGGTGCTGGCCGAGAACCTGCTGCTGCTGGTGGTGTTCTGGGAGGTGACGAGCCTTAGTTCCTTCCTGCTGATTGCCTACAAATACGAGGCGCGCGAGGCGCGTGTGGCGGCGCGGATGGCGCTGGCTGTCACCGGGGGTGGCGGGCTGGCGCTGCTGGCCGGGGTGCTGCTGCTGGGGCAGGTGGCGGGCAGTTTCGAGCTGAGCGAGGTGCTGGCGCGCGGTGATGTGGTGCGGGCCGATCCGCTCTACCCCGTGATCCTGGGGCTGGTGCTGCTGGGCGCCTTCACCAAGTCGGCGCAGTTTCCGTTCCACGCCTGGCTGCCGGCGGCGATGGCGGCCCCCACGCCGGTGAGCGCCTATCTGCATTCCGCCACCATGGTGAAGGCCGGCGTGTTCCTGCTGGCGCGGCTGTATCCGGTGCTGGCCGATACCGGGTTGTGGATGGTGGTGGTGGGCGGCGTGGGCGCGCTGACCTTTGTCTATGGCGCCTACCTGGCGATGCTGAAGGACGACCTGAAGGGGTTGCTGGCCTATTCCACCATCAGCCACTTGGGCCTGGTGACGCTGCTGTTCGGCCTGGGCACGAAGATGGCGGCGGTGGCGGCGGTGTTCCACATCATCAACCACGCGATCTTCAAGGCCTCCCTGTTCATCGCCGCGGGGATCATCGACCACGAGGCGGGCACGCGCGACATGCGGCGCATGGGCGGGCTGTTCCGCTTCATGCCCTGGACCGGCGCGCTGGCGATGGTGGCGGCCGGCGCGATGGCGGGGGTGCCGCTGCTGAACGGGTTCCTCTCCAAGGAGATGTTCTTCGCCGAGACGATCGGCCATCCGGCCCTCGGCGGGGCGGCGAGCTACCTGCTGCCGGCCTTTGCCGTACTGGGGGGCGTGCTGTCGGTGGCGTATTCCGCGCGCTTCGTGCACGAGGTGTTCTTCGGCGCCGTGCCGCGCGACATGCCGCGCACGCCGCATGAGCCGCCGCCCTGGATGCGCCTGCCGGTGGATGTGCTGGTGGCGCTGGTGCTGCTGGTGGGGCTGCTGCCGCAAGTGATGGTGGGGGCGATCCTGGGCGCCGCCGCTGCTGCCGTACTGCATGGCGCGGTGCCGCCATTCACGCTGGCGATGTGGCACGGCTTCAATCTTCCGCTGCTGATGAGCGCGGCCGCGTTGGCGGGCGGGCTGCTGTACTACCGGTGGCGGCACGTGCTGTTCGCGCTGCATGCCTGCCTGCTGCCGCGGCCGGGCAGCACGGTGGCGTTCGAGCGCGTCTATCGCGCGGCGGAGCTGGGCGCGATACGGGCGATGGCGTGGCTCGACCGGCGTTCGCTGCCGGCCTATCTCGCGCTGTTCCTGGGCTTCGTGCTGGTGCTGGGCCTGTGGGCGTGGCGGGGCGGGGCGCCGGCCGCGCTGGCGGGGCCGCTGGGCTGGGGCGAGCTGGACCTGCTGACGGGGTTCGGGCTGCTGGTGCTGGTGGTGGGTGCCGGCGGCACGGTGCTGCTGCATCGCCGGCCGCTGCCGGCGCTGATGTTCCTGAGCCTGGCGGGGCTGATGGTGTCCTTGGGGTTCCTGCGCTTCGCCGCACCTGACCTCGCGTTGACGCAGCTTTCGGTGGAGGTGGTGTCGATCGTGCTGCTGCTGCTGGCGCTGCGCTACCTGCCGCAGCTGGCCGCCGCCGAGAGCGGGGCGGCGCGGCGCTGGCGCGATGCGGTGCTGGCGGGGCTGGGCGGGCTCGGCGTGGCCGGCCTGACCTTCGCCATGCTGACCCGGCCGTTCGAGACGATTTCCGGCTGGCAGATTTCGCACTCCGTGCCGGGCGGCGGCGGCACCAACGTGGTGAACGTGATCCTGGTGGATATCCGCGGCTTCGACACGATGGGCGAGATCGCCGTGCTGGCCATGGCGGCGCTGGGGCTGCATGCGCTGCTGCAGGGGCTGCGGCTGCCGCCGGCCGCGGGCGTGGCGTCGGCGGGTGAGGGCGAGCCCATGCCGGTGATGCTGGCGATGCTGATGCGCCCGTTGCTGCCGCTGGCGCTGGTGGTTTCGGTCTATATCTTCCTGCGCGGCCACAACCTGCCGGGCGGTGGCTTCATCGCCGGGCTGGTGACGGCGATTGCGCTGATGCTGCAATACGTGGCCGGCGGGATCGACTTCGCGCGGGCGCGGCTGCGTGTGAACTATGTGCGGATGCTGGGCGCGGGGCTGGGCGTGGCGGTGGCGACCGGGCTGGGCAGCTGGGTGTTCGGGCGGCCGTTCCTGACCAGCACGCATGGCTACGTGGATCCGCCGCTGCTGGAGAAGTTCGAGCTTGCCTCGGCCATGGGCTTCGACCTCGGCGTGTACCTGGTGGTGGTGGGCACGGTGATGCTGTGCCTGACCGAGCTGGGCGCGATGAGCCAACGCGAGGCTGCGGCCCCGCGCCCTGGCCAGGCGGAGGGCTAGGCGGTGGCGCTGGTTATCTCGATGGCGGTGGGGCTGCTGGCTGCCTGCGGCATCTACCTGCTGTTGCGCCCGCGCATCTTCAGCGTGATCCTGGGGCTGACGCTGCTCTCCTACGCCGTGAACGCGCTGATCTTCCTGGGTGGTCGGCTGGGTGCCACCGCGGCGCCGCTGGCCCTGCCGGGGGCGCGTGGGTTGTCTGACCCTCTGCCGCAGGCGCTGGTGCTGACGGCGATCGTGATCGGCTTCGGCATGACCGCGTATCTGGTGGCGCTGGCATTGCGCGCGCGGGCGGAAACCGGGACCGACCATGTGGATGGCGCCGATGGGCCGGAGGGCGAGCGGTGATCCACGCCGTGATCCTGCCGATCCTGCTGCCGCTGGTGGCGGCGGTGGCCATGCTGCTGCGGCCGGCGGCGGGGCGGCCGCTGGCGGTGCTGTCGGTGGTGGCGCAGGTGGGGCTGGCCGCGGTGCTGCTGGGGCTGGCCGGGGACGATGCGGTGCGCGTGTATCGCCTGGGTGATTGGCCGGCGCCGTACGGGATCGTGCTGGTGCTCGACCGGCTGGCGGCGATGATGCTGGCGGTCACGGCGGTGCTGGGCCTTGCGGCGCTGCTGTACGCGATCGGCGGCAACGACCGGGAGGGGCGGCATTTCCATCCGCTGTTCCAAATGCAGCTGGCCGGGCTGAACGGTGCGTTCCTGACCGGGGACGTGTTCAACCTGTTCGTGTTCTTCGAGATCCTGCTGCTCGCCTCCTACGGGTTGCTGCTGCATGGCGGCGGGGCGGCGCGGGCGCGGGCGGGCATCGGCTATGTGGTGCTGAACCTGGTGGGCTCGGCGCTGTTCCTGATTTCGCTGGGGCTGGTGTACGGCACGCTCGGCACGCTGAACCTGGCCGATATCGCGCTGGTGCTGCCCGGCGTGCCGGTGGCGGACCAGGCGCTGGTGCGCACGGCCGCTGCACTGATGGTGGCGGTGTTCCTGCTGAAGGCGGCGCTGCTGCCGCTGTCGTTCTGGTTGCCGCATGTCTATGCCGCGGCGGGGGTGCCGGTGGCGGCGCTGTTCGCGGTGATGACCAAGGTGGGCGTGTATGCGCTGCTGCGGGTGGAGGCGATCGGCTTCGCGGGCGCGCCGGCCACATCGGGGTTGCTGCAGCCCTGGCTGCCGGTGCTGGCGCTGTTGACCATCGTGGCCGGCACGATCGGCGCCCTGGCGGCGCGGCGGCTGGCCGGGGTGGTGGCCAACCTGGTGCTGGTCTCCACCGGAACGCTTTTGGCCGCGGTGGCGGCGGGTGGGGCCACGGCGACGGCGGCGGCGCTTTTCTACCTGCCGCACACCACGCTGGTGACCGGGGGCATGTTCCTGCTGGCCGGGCATCTGGCGCGCGGGCGCGGCGCGATGGGGGATGCGATCGACAACGGGCCCAGGGTGCCGGGCGCGTTGCTGCTGGGCGGGGCGTTCCTGGTGCTGGGCGTGGCGGCCACCGGCGTGCCGCCGCTGTCGGGCTTCCTGGCCAAGGTGATGGTGCTGCAGGCGCTTGGCGGCACACCGCTTGGGCCGTGGCTGTGGGCCGGGATTCTCGCATCCGGCCTGGTGATGGCGCTGGTGCTGGCCCGTGCGGCGAGCGCTTTCTTCTGGGAGGCGGGGGATGCTGCTCCCCCTGGTGCGCCGGTGCCGCGGCGGATGGTGTTCGCGCTGCTGCTGCTGGCCGCGTCTGGGCCGGTGCTGGCGCTGGCCGCCGCCCCGGTGGCCGCCTATGCCCGCGCGGCGGCGGAGCAGCTGCATGCCCGCCAGCCCTATATCGAGGCGGTGCTGGGCGCGCGGCCGGACGTGCAGCGGGAGACCAGGCCATGAGCCGGATGCTGCCGCAGCCTCTCGTCTCGCTGATGATCCTGGCGCTGTGGATCGCGATCGCCCCGGCGCCGAGCCTGGGGCAGGTGGTGCTGGGCGGGGTGGTTGCGCTGGCGATCCCGTGGTTCACGCATCCGTTCTGGCCGGATCCGCCGCGGCTGGTGCGGCCCGGGGTGGCGGCGGTGCTGTTCCTGCGCGTGATGTGGGACATCGTTGTGGCCAACGTGGAGGTGGCACGGCTGGTGCTGGGGCCGGCCGACCGGCTGCACCCGGTGTTCATCGAGCTGCCGCTGGAGATCGAGGACCCGTTCGTGGCGACGATCCTGGCCAGCATCATCACGCTGACCCCCGGCACGCTTTCAGTCGACATCGACAGCGGGCAGCACGTGCTGCTGGTGCATGCGCTGGACGTGACCGACATTCCCGCCACCATCGAGACCATCAAGCGCCGCTACGAGGCCCCGCTGAAGGAGATCTTCGGATGCTGACCGTGGCCCTGCATGCGGCACTGGCGATGGTGGTGGTGGCGATGGCGCTGACCGTGGTCCGGCTGGTGCGCGGGCCGCAGGCGGCGGACCGGATCCTGGCGCTGGACACGCTCTCGATCAACGCGATCGCGCTGCTGCTGCTGGCCGGGATGCTGCTGTCTGGCGCCGTGCTGTTCGAGGCGGCGCTGCTGATCGCCATGACCGGCTTTGTTTCCACCGCGGCGCTGTGCCGGTTCCTGCTGCGCGGCGACGTGATCGGATGATGGCGATGCTGATCGAGATCATCGCTTCGCTGCTGGTGCTGCTGGGCGGCGCGTTCACGCTGGTGGGGTCGGTGGGGCTGGTGCGGCTGCCGGATTTCTTCACCCGGCTGCACGCGCCCACCAAGGCCACCACGCTGGGGGTGGGTGGCATCGTGGCCGCCGGGCTGGTGCAATCGGCCGCGGCCGGCACGATGGGGCTGCGCGAACTGGCGATCGCGCTGTTCCTGTTCATCACCGCGCCGGTGAGCGCGCATCTGCTGTCGAAGGCCGTGCTCCGGCACCGCGATCCGCCCGGCAGCTGAACTGCCACCGGGCGGGATGGGCTAGCGGGCGCCGAGGCCGAGCTTCTGGATCAGGTCCTGCTGCTCGGCGATCTGCTCCATGGCAAACTTCCGGTAGTCTTCGCTGTCCTTGTAGATGAAGGGCTGCGACAGCTCCTCCAGCACCTTGCGGTGCATGGGTTCCTCCATGCCTTTCTTGAAGGCATCGTGCAGGATCTTCATGACCTGCGGGTTGATCCCCTTCGGCCCGGCAATGCCGTAGGGCGAGGTGGAGATGATGCGCTGGCCGGTTTCCACCAGCGTGGGAACAGTGGGGAAGCGCGGCGAGCGCTCCGGCGTCCACATCACCAGCATCCGTACCTCGCCGGCATCCACCAGCGGGCCGAGGCCGGCGCCGGAGGCGGAGGCTTCCACGTGGCCGCCGAGCAGGGCGGCGGTGGCCTCAGCCTCGCCGCGGAACGGCACCTGGGTCCACTTGATGCCTTCCTGCAGCGCCACCTGTTCCATGGTGATGTGCAGCGTGGTGCCGGCGCCGGGGGTGGAATAGCGGATCTTGCCGGGGTTCGCCTTGGCGTAGGCGAGGAATTCCTGCCAGGTCTTCCAGGGCGAATCCGCCTTCACCGCGGTGCCGAACGTGTAGCCGGTGACATGGATGACGTAGGAGAAATCCGTCTTCGGGTCGAACGACACCTTCTGCATGTAGGGCAGGCGGAACATGGTGATGGGTAGCTGCGCCAGCGTGTAGCCGTCTGGCCGGGCGGTGGCGGCCATGGTGGCGCCGCCGAGCGTGCCGGAGGCGCCGGGCTTGTTGTCGATGATGATCTGCTGGCCAAGGTGCTTGCTGGTCGCCTCCGCCAGCACGCGCAAATGCCGGTCTGTGGCGCCGCCGGCGGGCCAGGGCACGATCAGCGTTACCGGCCTGTTGGGAAAGCTCCCCTGTGCGCGTGCCTTGCGGGCCGGCAGCACCGATGCCGCCGCCAGAAGACCGAGACCTAATCCTCGCCGCGTTGTCCGCTTTACGTTCACGCGCATCCTCCCATTGAATGTGGCCCGCGCTTCAGGTGGCGCGGTAGCCTGGTTGCCAGGATATGGTTAAGTGCGGGCCGATGTTCAATTCGTTCCGTACCGTCGCGCCGTTTGAACCCGACCGCCGCGCGTGATACAGGCCCGACCCCAAGTAGACATCGTTCTTTGCTGCCAGGAGGAAATGCACCCATGCGACCCGCATCGACCCCGCTTGCCCGCCGCACACTGCTGGGTGCCGCCCTGGCGCTGCCCGCCATCGGTTCCGCCCGCGCCCAGGCCTGGCCGGCCCGGCCGGTGACGCTGATCGTGCCCTGGCCGGCCGGCGGCTCCACCGACGTTTCGATGCGCGCCATGGCGGAAGCGGCGGCCAAGCATTTGGGCCAGCAGGTGGTGGTGGACAACAAGCCCGGTGCGGCCGGCACGCTGGGCGGCGCCACCATGGCCGCCACGGCCCGGCCGGACGGCTACACCATCGCGCAGATGCCGATCTCGATGTTCCGCCTGCCCTACATGCAGAAGACGTCGTTCGATCCGCAGAAGGACTTCACCTACATCTCCAATCTCACCGGCTACACCTTCGGCGTGGTGGTGAAGAAGGATTCGAAGTTCCAGACCTTCAAGGAGCTGATCGAGGCCGCGCGCGCCGAGCCGGGCAAGATCACCTATGCAACGCCCGGCGCGGGCACCACGCTGCACATCACCATGGAGCAGATCGCCGCCGCCGCCGGGGTGAAGTGGACGCAGGTGCCGTTCAAGGGCGGGGCCGAAACCTCGGCCGCCGTGATGGGCGGGCATGTCTCCGCCACCGCCGACAGCACCGGCTGGGGCCCGCTGGTGGATGCCGGCGAGCTGCGGCTGCTGTGCACCTGGGGCGGCGCGCGGACGAAGAAGTGGCCGAACGTGCCCACGCTGACCGAGTTGGGCTTTCCGATCGTATCCGACTCGCCGTTCGGCATTGCCGGGCCGCGCAACATGAACCCGGTGGCGGTGCAGAAGCTGGACGAGGCGTTCCGCGCGGCCATGCAGGACAAGGCGGTGCTGGACACGCTGGAGAAGTTCGACATGGCGCCGCGCTACATGCCGACGGCGGACTACATCAAGTTCGTGAACGAGACGATCGCCGAGCAGAAGGTGCTGATCGAGCGCCTCGGCCTGAAGACCTCCTGATCATGCGCCTGCGCGCAGACACCTTCACCGCGCTGATCGCGCTGGGCATCTCCGCCTTCATCCTGTTGCAGGGGCGCGAGCTGGGGCTGGGCCGACCGAACGACCCGGGGTCGGGCTTCATCCTGTTCTGGACGGGCATCATCATGACCGGGCTTTCGGCCGTGCTGCTGGTGCAGAGCCTGACGGCGAAGGCGGAGGATTCGTCCGGGCTGGGCGATGCCTTTACCGGGCTGCGCTGGGGCAAGGTGATCTACGTGGTGGGGCTGATGGTGCTGCATTCGGCGGCGATGGAGTATTTCGGCTTCGTCCTTTCCACCGCGGTGCTGCTGCTGGTGCTGTTCAAGACGGTGGAACCGCAGACCTGGCGCGTGGCCATCCTGGGATCGGCGCTGACCACGCTGGGCGCCTGGGGCGTGTTCGTGGCCTGGCTGGGCACGCAAATGCCCGTCGGCTCCCTCTTCCTGCCGGATTGAGTGCACGCCATGGACGTTTTCAATAGCCTATGGCTGGGTCTCGGCGTTGCGATGCAGCCGATGAACCTGCTGTTCTGCTTCGCCGGGGTGTTCATCGGCACGCTGATCGGCGTGCTGCCGGGGATCGGGCCGGTGGCGGCGATGTCGCTGCTGCTGCCGATCACCTTCAATATCACGCCGGAAGCGGCAATCATCATGCTGGCCGGCATCTACTACGGTTCCATGTATGGCGGCTCCACCACCTCCATCCTGGTGAACATCCCCGGTGAGGCGGCGAGCGTGATCACCTGCCTCGATGGCTACCAGATGGCGCGCAACGGCCGCGCGGGCCCGGCGCTGGGCATGGCGGCGATCGGCTCGTTCATCGCCGGCACGCTGGCGGTGGTGGGGCTGATGCTGCTGGCGCCGACGCTGGCACGGGTGGCGGTGAAATTCGGCCCGGCGGAATATTTCAGCCTGATGGTGCTGGGGCTGACGATCCTGGTCTGGCTCAGCCAGGGCTCCATCATCAAGGCGCTGATCATGGCCTGCCTGGGCGTGGTGCTGGGGCTGGTGGGGATCGACAGCATCACCGCCATGCCGCGCCTCACCTTCGACCAGATGCAGCTGATCGACGGGCTCGGCCTGGTGCCGATCGTGATGGGGCTGTTCGGCATCGCCGAGATCCTGAACAACCTGGAGCAGCGGCTGGACCGCGAGGTGTTCCAGGCGCGCGTGGAAGGGCTGATGCCCACGAAGGAAGACTGGAAGCGCAGCGCGGGGCCGATCGCGCGCGGCTCCGTGCTCGGCTTCTTCCTCGGCATCCTGCCGGGCGGTGGCGCGGTGATCTCCTCCTTCCTGTCGTACGCGATGGAGAAGCGGCTTTCGAAGACGCCGGAGCGGTTCGGCAAGGGCGCGATCGAGGGCGTGGCGGGGCCGGAGACGGCGAACAACGCGGCGGCCGGTGCCGGGTTCATCCCGCTGCTGACGCTGGGCATCCCGCCCAACGTGGTGATGGCCCTGCTGCTGGGCGCCTTCATCGTGCACGGCGTGCAGCCGGGCCCGCTGATGATGACGCAGAATCCGCAGCTGTTCTGGGGCGTGGTGGCCAGCATGTATATCGGCAACGTCATGTTGCTGGTGCTCAACATGCCGCTGATCGGGCTGTGGGTGCAGCTGCTGAAGGTGCCCTACAAGATCCTGTTCCCGATGATCCTGCTGTTCTGCGTGATCGGCGCCTACAGCGTGTCGAACCAGGTGTTCGACGTGTACCTGATGCTGGGCTTCGGCATCCTGGGCTGGCTGATGAAGAAATACGGCTACGAGCCGGCGCCGCTGGTGCTGGCTTTCGTGCTGGGGCCGATGCTGGAGAACAACCTGCGCAAGTCGATGATCCTGAGCCAGGGCGACTTCATGATGTTCCTGGAACGGCCGATCTCCGCCGTGTGCCTTGCCTGCGCGGTGCTGCTGCTGGTCTCGCCGCTGCTGCCGATCTTCAACAAGCAGCGCAAGCAGCTGGCGACTGAGGAGAGCTGAGCTTCAGGTGAAGGTGCTGCGCTTGAGGCCGTGGCGGCGGCAATAGGCCAGCGCGACCGCGCCATGGGCGGTGATCATCACGATCTTCGCGGTGGCACCTGCGTGCCGCAGCGCGCCCACGCGGTGCTGGCCCAGATGCTCTGCTGGCCATGCCTGATGGCTGGCGCCAGCGACAGTTCGCGCGTTGCGGGAGGCTGGCCAGCCCCTCGGCGACAGGCCGTGCCGGGCTTCAACGCCGATGTTTCGCCATCATGGGGTTGAGGACCTGTCCCGCTGCCGGATGCCGCGGCACTTTCCTGGCTTTTCGATCACCGGCACGGCCTGGCCGGATCGGCCGCCCAGGCATGGGTCATCGCCGCGGGACGCAGGGTTTTGGCGACGGATTCAGGATGAAACTGGGCGTGCGGCCATGGCGGGGGCGCGCGGGCGATGTGTGCCGGGCAGGGTACGGGCGCGCGCTGGCCGGACAGGGCCATGCCTTCGGCGCGGTCGCAGCGCAGGATCCAACCGAGCCAGGCCCGCTGGCGGCGGATCTTGCGCAGGGCGCGGTCGTCCCAAAGGGACTCCGGGTGTTCGGCGGCGTCGAGTTCGGGGGAGGGGTACCAATCCTTGCGCGGGCGCCGCAGCGTGCGGCGCGTGGCCTGCGCCGCGGACAGCGCGGCGAGAAGGGCCAGCAGCAGGAGCTTCATGGCGGCCGGAATCCGGGCGTGCGTGATCGCCCGCGCCAAGGGGCGCAGGGCGTCGGCTTCGACCGGAGCGGCGGCTGAATTTGGCATTGGCAGGAAAAATAACTAACATCGAGGCCGACGGCAAGGGGTTTGCGGAAAAATTTCATCGCCATGGTGGGGCTGTACGGCCGGGGCGGGGAGACGCGGTTGGATCGCTTGCGCTGGCCGCAAGGCCCTCCACCGCCAACGGCACAAGGGCGAGCTACGCTGCCTGATCGGCCAACACCTGCGCGATGGGGAACGGCGCATCGAAGCACAGGCCCAGTTCGACCTGGCCATCAGCGGCTGCGACATTGACCACCTTGAACGCGATGGAGCCCGCCGACCAACCGCCGGGCAGTGCGAATTGGCCACGCATGCCGTTTCGGACAACGGACCCCTCTGGCACAATGAGCCGCGCGCCGGTCTCGGACAGGTCCTTCGTCATGACATCGCGGATGTCTGACGTTTCCAGCGTGATCTGCCAGGGCACCTCCAGGAGTATGCGATCGCTGCGGCGGCGGTTGACCTCGCTCGCCGACGTTCGCACCGCCATCGACACGGATTGCCTGAAGCTCAGGATCAATCCATCGGTGACATCGGCCACCTCGTTTGCCGCCATGTGAACATCAGCCGCGCATTCGAAGCTGCTGCCGACATCGCCGGTCATGGCCAGGATGCGCTCGGAGAGGGCGGCGGCGGCATCAACGGTGCGGCCCACATGGCCCGCGATGTCGGCCGTTGCCTGGCGCTGTTCGGCGACGGCCTCGGCGATGCCCTGGGCGATCTGGTCGATCGCGACGACGGCATTGGCCATCCGGTCGACCGCCTTCACCACATCCTGGTTGGAGACATCGATGGCGCCGATGGTGCCGGCGATCGACTGGGCGGACTGCGTGGTCATCCGCGCCAGTTCCTTGACCTCGTTGGCGACCACGGCGAATCCGCGGCCGGCTTCGCCGGCGCGGGCCGCCTCGATCATGGCATTGAGGGCGAGCATGTTGGTCTGCCCGGCGATCGTCTGGATCAGGTCGGCCACCGACTGGATTGTGGTGATGTTGCCGGTCATCGCGGCGATGACCTCCCTGGCATCGGTGGTGGCGCGCATGGCGTTGCCGACCGCGCTCGTTGCCTGCTCCACCTGCGCCGAAATTTCGCGGATCGATATGTTCAGGTGATCGGCCGTTTTGCTGAGCTGGCTGGCACTTTCCACCGAATGGTCGGCCGCCTCGCTGGACATCACCGCATTCTGGCCGGAGCGCTCGGCCACGGCGGCAATCGAATCCGATATGGCCTTCACCCGCTGCACGCCGTCGCCCAGCTGCTGCACCTTCTCATCGACCTTGTGCTCGATCGCATCGGCCATGGCTTGCATCGATCGGATGCGTCGTGCCTCTGCCTCATTATCGAGTTCGGCGAGTTGCGCGCGCAAGGTGTTCGCTTCGATCTCCAGCGCCTGAATTCTGGCTTCGTGCACGGGCGGGCGGTGCGCGAGGCTTCCGCGGCGGGCGATCAGCAGCAGGGCAAGTGCGCCGAGGCCGGGAAGGGCGGACGCGGCCAGCACCATCATCGCGCCATCGCCCCGGCTCGCAACGCCCCAGGACAGCGCGGCGGCCAGGACGCCCGCGCAGAAGGGAGCCGCGGCACCATCGATCAGGCGGGCAGAAAGCTGCCGTATCCGCTGGGTCCAAACCTGGTTGCCGTTTGACATGCTGGTCACCATTTGCCTCGTCCGCGTCAAATTGAGGAGCTGCAATTACAAAACGATGAATTCCCAGAATCGTCGTTTTGGACCGTTGTTACGATTTGTTGTGCGTTGCGAGGCAACGATGGGGGCCCAGTGTTCTCTGCGCGGTATGGCGCGGATGTCTGAACATCATGACAGGGAACAGAAATAAGTATAATTACTTAGGTATTTACTGTGTGATTGGCAATTCTGCCGCAAATTTCGCCATTGATTAAGCTCTTTGTCGAATTCTTCGCCCAGAGCAACGCCTCCCGGTCCCACCGACAGCCCGCCGGACCCGTCTCCGGCCCCGCCCGCCCATCGGATGCGAGGAACCTTCAAGGTTATGACGATGCGAAACCTGACTGCAGCGCTTCGGAACCAGCCCCCGGCAGAACATGATTATGACTGGGCCCCCATCCAGATGCCGGGCACCATCCAGCCCTATGGCGCTCTGATCGTGGCGGATCCGCAGACGCGGCGGGTTCAGTTCGTCAGCGACAATGCCGGTGAGATGCTGGGCATCAAGGCGGCCGACCTGCTGGACAAGAGCTATCTCCAGCTGTGTGGCTCTGACCGGGAGCGGCGCTTCGTCAGCGACGCCATCATGCCGGACACGATCCTGTTCCCCAACCCGGTGCGGCTTACCATCAACGGCAAGCCTTTCGATGCGGTGTTCCACGCCGAGGGCGGCGCCCATCTGATCCAGCTGGAACCGGCCGATCCGGACGCGCTTTCCTATGACGAGATGTCGCTGCGCGCGACCGCCGAGCTGTTCGATCCGCCGACCGTGGAGGAGCTGAACCAGCGCGCCGTGCGGATGATCCGCGAGGTGACGGGCTTTGACCGCGTGATGCTCTATCGGTTCGACAGCCGCTACAATGGCCAGGTGATCGCCGAAGCCGGACGGCCCGATATCGGGTCTTTTCTTGGGCTGTTCTTTCCTTCCAGCGACATCGGGGCGCGTGCGCGCAATCTGTATTTGGAGAATTTCACCCGATACATCCCGGATATCGGCGCTGCACCGGTCTCCCTGAGCGGGATCTATCCCGGTGGCGGCCATGCCGACTCCGCCCACCCCGTGGACATGTCCCACGCCAATCTGCGCAGCGTGGTGCCCTGCCATGTGACCTATCTGCGTAATATCGGTGTTCAGGCCTCGATGTCGTTCAGCATCAACGTGGACAACCGGCTCTGGGGATTGTTCGCCTGCCACCACTATGAGCCGAAGACGGTCTCCTTCGAGAAGCGGGTGGTCTGCGAGCAAGCGGCGATGATGTTCATCTTCCGGCTGGCGACCATGACCTCGACCGCCGCCCGCTATGCGCGGCGCCAGGAGGGCCTGGCCCGCCTGACCACCAGCATTACCGTTGGCGCCGCCTTGCGCCGCCGCCTGGCCGGGCTGGCGCAGGGCTGGGCGGGCGATCCGGCCGCGGACACGGCAGAGGCGCTGATCGCCCGGGCCATCGAGGCGGTTGAGGCGGAGACCAGCCTGCTGCTGCCCACCGACCCCTCGCAGCTGCCGGCAAATGCGCCGGTGACCGGCAACCAGAAGATCCTGCTGGACCTGGTGGAGGCCGATAGTGCCGCCATCGTGCATCACGGGCGTGTTACCCGCATCGGCGAAGCGCCGTCGGCGATGGCGATCTATGCCGTTGCCTCGATGTTCGGGCGCGAGTTGCCGGACCTGCAGAACGCTGCGCCGCATGTCTACGCGACCGACGGGCTGAGCGCCGTTGTGGCGGCCGCCGACGACATCAAGGATCGCGCGGCCGGGATCATGGCGGCGGCGCTGTCGCTGGAATCGCCAAGCTACATCATCTGGTTCCGGCGCGAGCAGATCGTCCATGCGACCTGGGCCGGCAACCCCGCCGCCGATGCCATGTCGGCCGGCAGTGAGGGGCTGAATCCCCGCGCCTCGTTCGAGGCCTGGAAGCAGGACATCCGCAACCTTTCCCGCCCGTGGGAGATGGAGGATGTGGTGGTGGCGGACGAACTCGCCGCGGTGCTGCGCAGCGTGGCGGCGCCGGATGGTGCGGCGCGGCCGGCGAAGCCGGAGCTGCAGCGCCCCATCGTGCCCCCGGCACCGCCGCGGCCCGCCGCCCCGCCGCCGGCGGCGCCGGCGGGCTCCGATCGCAAGGTCATCCGGATCGGCCATCGCTGACGCGGTCCGCGCCTTCTACGTCCACCACCATCGCGATGCCGAACCGCGGCACGACAGGAACCGAGCATGAGCGATTTTGAAGTCAGCCTCACCGCCACCGATCTCGCGTCGATCCTGGCCACCAAGGGCACCCTGGACAGCAAGGTTGGCCAGGTTTTCAAGAGCAAGAGCGACAAGGCTCTGGAAATGGAGCCGAAGAACATCAACGTGGACTTCCAGAAGCTGGCGGTTCTGGATGCTTCGGCGGCCGGCATGCTGATGTTCTTCAACTACGCTGCCAAGACCAAGGGCAAGCAGATCAGCATCACCAATGCCAGCCCGGCGGTCCAGCAGGTGCTCAACCGCGCCAATCTCGGCAAGCTCCTGACGATCCGATGATCCGCCCCGCCGCGCCCATGCCGCGTGCCCCCCTTGTCAGTGGATGGCCCCCCTGATGTCTGAACATCACTCCCGCGTGACCCATTTGCGCACCCATACGCGCGCCGCGCACAAGAGCATCGAGACCGTTCCCGCACTGGCCCGGCTGTTGGCGCCGGATCTGGGCCGCGGCGAATACGCCGATGTTCTGCTGGCGATGCAGGCCTTCCACGCCGCGGCCGAGCCCGATATCGCCCTGGCGCTGGAGGGGTTGCCGGCTGCCCAATCCCTGCTCGACGGTCGCCGCCTCCGGGCCCTGTCGGACGACCTTGCCTTTCTCGGCACGGCACCGTGGCCGGCGAGCCCGGCACCCCTCGCCTTGGCGAACCGGGCGGAGGCGATTGGCGCACTCTACGTGATCGAGGGGGCCAGCCTCGGCGGGCGGGTGATTGCCCGGCACATTGCCGACAGCCTGGACCTGGCGCCAGGCGCGGGGGCGAGCTTCTACGGTGGATTGTCGGCCGATGCGGCCCGCGAGCGCTGGGGCCGGCTCAGCGCCGTGCTGGAGGACCCGGCGATCGAGATCGATCTGCACGACCTCGCCCACGGCGCCTGCAAGACCTTTGAAAGCCTGGAGCGGTGGATGCGGCGCGTGGCCGTCGCCGAAGCGCCGCACACCCTGGCCGTTTCAGCGGCCGCTTGAACCGCTGGACACGTCAGCGAAAGGACCTGGACATGCTCGATAAGATGGTCGCTGGCCTGGAAAATCCCTACGCGAACCTGCGCGCGCCGGGCCAGGTCCAAAGCTTCGGTGCCATGCTGGCACTGCATCCGACGACGCTGCGCGTGCTCAACGCCAGCCAGAATGTCGCGGCGGAACTTGGTGTTGGCCATGCGGACATTCTCGGCAAGCCGTTGTTCGACCTGCTGGAAGGCGGCGAGGCGATCGCCGAGATCAAGGACGCGCTGCAGCAGGACCAGCCGGTGTTCAACAACCCGATCCTGGCCTCGATCGGTGGGCAGCGCTTCGATCTGTCGCTGCATTGCCATGACGGGCTGGTGATTGCGGAGTTCGAACGCCTGGCCCCCGGCGCGGCCACGCGGGCCGACATGGACCGGCTGAGCGACGACGCCATCATGGGGATGATGGTTCCCGGCACCGAGGAGGAGCTGCTCGCCGCCGGCCCCGAGGCCATTCGCAGGGCGACCGGCTTCGATCGGGTGCTGCTCTATCGCTTCGACGAGGCGTTCCGCGGCCAGGTGGTGGGCGAGGCGCGCCGCACGGGCGTGGAGAGCTTCATGGGGCTGTTCTTTCCCGAAAGCGACATCGGCGCCCCCGCCCGTGATCTCTACACGCAGAACTTCTCCCGCTACATTCCGCATATCGGCGCGCCCACGGCCAAGATCGAACCGGCCGACAACCCGCTGACCAACAAGCCCATCGATCTCTCGCATTCCGTGCTGCGGGCGGTGGCGCCCTGCCACGTCGCCTATCTCGCGAACATGGGCGTGACCGCTTCGATGTCGTTCTCGATCGTGTCGGAAGGCCGGCTGTGGGGGTTGTTCGCCTGCCATCACTACAGCCCGAGCAATCTCTCCTTCACGCAACGGATGATCTGCGAGCAGATCGCGATGATGTTCGTGGCCAAGCTGCAGGAAGTGGTCAATCCGCTGGCGCTGGAGGAGGAGATGGAGCAGCGGCGCACGAAGCTGCTTGCCTCCTCGCCGCTGTTCCGGGGCAATCCGCTGAAGCAGAGCTGGAGCGAGGAGAACGAGCAGGACCTCGTCAGGCTCGTCAATGCCGGTGGCGTTGCCCTCTACATCGATGGCCAGGTCGGTGAGATCGGCACCTGCCCGGACCTGAGCGACCTGCACGACTTCATCGAGCATTCGCCGCGGGACTTCGATGCGCTGCTGCGCCGCTACGACGAGCAGGGGCTGTTCTACACGAGCAGCATCGCCTCCGTCCTGCCGTTCGGCGCGAAGATGCGCGAGCAGGGCAGCGGCGTGATGATCGTTCCGCTGTCTGCCGAACGGCGCGAGTTCCTGTTGTGGTTCCGCCCCGAACTCGTGGTGACTGCCACCTGGGCCGGCAATCCGTCTGAGACCAAGATCAAGGACCTGAACGCCACGTTCAGCCCGCGCCGGTCGTTCGCCGCCTGGAAGGAAGACATCCGCGATCTCTCCGCCCCCTGGACCGCGGCCGAGATCGCCAATGCCAAGGCCGTTCGCGACCACGTGATGGCCCTGATCAACTGACCGCAGGGCAGGCGCACCGTTCGCCTTCTGGGCCGATTGCATCGCGAGAAGAGACCTTCCATGAAAATTCGCAATCTCAAGACGGCTTCCGAAACCGGTGACACCACGGTCCAGGCCAGCGTCGCGGAACCGTCACCCGCGATGGCCGACCAGCAGGTGGTTGCCACCGTGATCGCGGATGGCCCCGTGGACGACGCTGCGCATGACCGCCAGGCGCTTGAGATCGCCCTGCTGCGCGTGCGGGTGCAGCACCTGGAGCTGGTGGTTGAGACCGCGCGCAGCCTGCTCAACGCCAACCAGGACCGGCTGCTGCGGCGGCTGCACGAGATTCCCCGGGAGATGGCGTCGCTGAGCGCGCAGCTTCAGCGGGTTGATCCCCAGGCCAGCTGGTGAGCCTGGAGCGCCGTGACAGTTCCCAACGGGAGGATCCCACGATGAACGCATATCCCGGCCCGGCCGACGCGCTCGCCGCCAGCGGCGACACCACCTCCTCCGCCGGCGACGAAAGCGCGACCTGCTTCAAGCTGAGGCGCACCGGCCACAAGGCCGTTCGTTTCGACGGCTGGCAGCTCGTGGAGGCCTTCGGTGGCGGCCAGGGGAAGGATGTGTGGCACGACCTCAACCTGTATCGCACCGGGCAGGACCGGATCGTGGTTGAGCTCATCGCCCGGACCACCCTGCCGGACCAGCAGGATCTGCACCGCGTCAACACGTTCGAGACACTGACCGATGCGGCGGCCTGGCTGGAGGCGTATCGTGCGACTGACGATGCGCCGATCCCGGCCTCCCTCAGCCAGGCCAATACCGCCTTGCCCTGGGCGATGCTGCAGGCCGTTCATCTGCGCCACAACATCGATCGCATCGATGCCGATTACCGGACGATGCTGAGTGAGGTGTTCATGGCGCTCGACCTCTCCGACCCGGCCGAGGCGGCCTTGTATACGGCAGCCGCTGCCTCGCCGCGGGAAGGGTGATCCCCTGATGAATGCCCTGCCGATGATGCAACGCGCCGCGGTGCAGTTTGCCGATCGCCTGCGGCTGGTGCCGGGTGCGATCGAGCGCCACGTTCCGGACTACGCGCCTTCGACGGAGACGCTGCAGTGGACGAATGTCTTGCTGGAATCAGGCAGGTTTCGTCATGGCCATGTCGAGACGTTCGTTGTGGCGGACAGGCTTTCCGTGCTGCATGTGTGCCTGTTCCCGCATCTTGACGATCCCGGCCCGATCTTCGGTTTCGACATGATCGCGGGCCCGGCCAGGGTGACCGGCATCTTCCTCGACCTGTCGCCGACCACGGGGCAGGCGGACGGCCCGGGCCTGGGTGAGGTTCGCGCGGCGCAGGGCGTTGGAGCGTTCGAGCATCCTCGCGTGCTGCCGGAGTGGGGCGATATCTTCTCAGCCGATTGCCTGGCGATCCGTCCGGCTGATCTGGATGAGGTCGCGCGAGCCATCGGGTTTGCGCAGGCCGCGCTGGATGCCTGCCTGGCCGGGACGCGCGTACGCGCCCCCCACCGCAGCGCCGAGATCAGCGCTGGCCAGGCGCGCTACATCGCAGCGCAGCGGCGCAACGAACACACCTTCCGGATGCTGGCTGGATTGATCGGACCCGACAAGGCCCGCGGCTTCATTGATCAGGTGCTGTTCCCGGCTGTTCCTGAACTGGCGATCTGATATCGGCCCGCGTTGACCATAGGGATGGGTCGACGCGGGCTGGTATGATTTGGCGTTCTGCTCGGGCCCGACTCAGCGGTCCTCGTCGGCTCCGGCTGCCAGCCTGCGCT
Source organism: Rhodospirillales bacterium (assembly GCA_947460455.1). Taxonomy (GTDB): domain Bacteria; phylum Pseudomonadota; class Alphaproteobacteria; order Acetobacterales; family Acetobacteraceae; genus CAMDGX01. Next base: position 31,625 of record CANHKG010000002.1, read on the forward strand.
TCGCGCTGCCGATCCACGCCTCCACGTCCACCAGGCGGCTGATGTCGCCGAGTGCGGCGCGCAGCTCGCCGAGATCTGAATGTGCGAGTTGGCGTGTGGTCCTGACACCGATCTGGCTCATTCGGATCAGCATGCCGGGACCGAAGCCGATTTCAGCGAGCGGGGGATCGAATTCGGGGCTGTCAGGCATGGCCGGGGTTGCAGGTGCATCTGCTTCGGCGGTGGGTTCATCCTGGCTGGCTGCGACGGGCGCAGCGCCGGGATCGTCCTCTGCTGGCGGGCCTGCCGGCACCGGCGCTTCATCGATGGCAGCGGCTGCTTCGGGCGCCGTTTCCTCCGCCATGATGTGGGAATAGCTGGCAAAAACCGAACCGGACTGGAGCGGCTGTGCGGCGGCGGGATGGCGTTCTTCGGGCGGCAATGCCGGTTCGGGGGCGGCCGCCGGCGGCTCCGGCTTGGCGGCACCTTCCCGTTCGAGGCGGCGCGCCTCGTGCGACTCTCGCAGGCTGCTGCGCAAGATCGGCCGCTGGCGGAGACGCTCCTGGCGATAGGCTGCGATCATCATCATGCCTTTGGAGGCCGGCGGATCTGACCGAGAGCTCATGTTCTATCCTGTGGGATGTGCGCGCGCCGCGGCATTGGGGGGGCGACCCTCAAGGGGAGGGGATCATGCGCTGCCCGGCACCGCGAGCAGTGCTGGGCGACGCATGATCCACGCAACCTAGGCTGCTGCCGCCACCGGATCGGTCGTGAGGCCGACGGCTTCGGCATAGCGCAGATAGGTCTCCACCGATGCCACGACGACGCGGATCTCGATGGCAATCAGCTCGATGCCGACCAGCGCGATGCGGATGAACGCATCAACCACCACACCCTTATCCAGGATGCGATCGATGACTTCGGCCAGGCTGCTCGAAGCAAGGCTTTTATTGATCGTCATAGCCATTCCCTTCAATAAAATCGTCAACCCTCGAACGGGCAAACTGTGCAATTCGAGCGCCACTGGCCGAACTTCACCCCATCAACATAGGAATTTTGGATAAACTGACTATGACCGCTTATTATTATTTATATTCAGACTTTGGAATATGTTATTCTGGAATGCGCAGTTTGCGCAGCCTAGGCGGGTTCAGCAGAACAGCCGCACCGGCTTGGCCATGTGCGGCAGCTACGCCAGCCTGGGGTGTGGTGGGTTGGCGCGATGCACGGCTGCGCGGGCGCTGGCCAGGGCGATCTGGTACAGCAAGGCACCGGCCAGGGCGCGATACCTGGCTTCGACAGTGCCGGAGAACATGGCGAGGATGTGGCTGTACCTGGAGTGCGCAAGCCAATCGAAACCCGATGGCTGCTCCGCAAACGCGGCACTCAACACGCTCGGGCAGATATCCGCGGTTGGGTCGTGGCCTTCGATGGCACCGAGTGCGTCATCCAGGGCTTCGAATGCAAGGGCGTGGCATCGAACGCGGCGTGCCAGCCCGGCGCGGTCCTTCGACCACGCGACGATCTCCACGACAAACAGGCCCTCGACGGTCTGGTACAGGCCGAGCTCGTGCCAGAAGCAGGCCGGCGCCACAACGATGGATGGCGCTCCGAGCTGGGCCTGCAGCAGCCAGCCGACGAAACGCAGCGGTGATTCACCATGCCGCCGCAACCGGAAAGGCCGCCGCAGGTCTGCATGCGCGCCTGGCAGGTGCGGCTGCAGATGTGTGGGCGCATCTTGGAGGGCGCCCGTCATCGCGGTTCGTTGCCAAAGAGGGCACGCACCATGCCGAACCAGGCGCCGCGGAACAGTCCGGCCAGCGCGATATCTTCGCCGGCCTGGCGGCAGCTTTCGCCTGGCACGACAAGATCCGCGCAGGGGAGGACCAAGGCGATCATCGGGTCGTGGGCCTGGATCGCCCGCGGGAGTGCAGGCGCGTTCGCGTGCAGCGCGGAGTCTCGCCAGACGCCACCGAGGCTCTCCGTCAGGTGATGCGTCAGCGTGGAGGCGAGGCCACTGGTGCGGGTTTCGAACAGCGTGAGCTCGGACCATGCGGGCAGGCCGACGCAGCGATTGCTGACATGCAGCAGGGCGCGCCCGCAGATGTGGAGCGGCCGCAGCCCGTGGCGCGGCAGGATGACCGGGTGGAAGTGGTGGTCCGCGCTCTCGATGGCCGGTGAGGCCCGATCGGGAGCGGCCGGCTCATGCGCGCAGAACGGATTGGCCGCAATCGGTGCCATCGCGCTGCGCCGGGTCATCAGCCAATGTCGAACTGGAACAGCAGTTCGCCGATCATCGATCGGTACTGCATCTCGACCCAATCGGCACGCTGGCGCAGTGATGCCGCGCGCAGCGCGATCTCGGTGGCGCTGATGCGCCGGTCTGACGCGTCGAGGTCGGCAAAGAGATCGGCTGCCGGATCGAAGGCCTGCAGCCAGGCCAGGGCCTTCTCCAGCGAGTCGAACCGATGGGCGTGGAAGACGTCGCTTTCGCACTGGTTGTCCCGGCAGGTTCGCAGGGCCACGGCAACCTGCCCGTCGTCGCACCGGAAGATCTGCAGGTCCTGCCAGGCCGGTGCGGCCGGCGTTCGGCTCGTGCATTCGGCCAGCAATTCCCCACGGACGCGCAGCGGCTTTCCGCCGGACTGGCGCAGCAGGTACCCGCCCTCGCTGATGGCGGGGGCGGTCGATGGCGACGACGGGATGCCGGTTTCAAGGCTGAGCATCGCGGACATGACAGCGCTCCAGGAATTTACGGCAGAGTGGACGGGAAGCCTTACCAATCCCCGAAAGATCAAGCGTGAGACTACGCGGCCTGGCTGCGACCGGGCGGGCAATTCCCCGCATCGCTGGCGATCGCCACCGCGGTTGCGACGGATTGCAGCTGGCGGATGACCCTGTCGACGGCGCTCAGAATCTCCGGCGCGCGGCCGGTGATCCAATCCTCGCCCAGGCCGGTCCGGCCGGAGACGGCAGCCTCGGCAAGGGCCGCGCTGGAATGCATGAGGACGGCCGCCTCCACCCCAACACCGGCGAGCTTCGCGACCGGATCGGTTGTGGGCACGGGGCGTGCCGGCGCATGGGCGGCCTCGGCGCAGGCCTTCGCACTCTCCATCATCTGATCGGCGACGAGCTGCACCTTGTCGATCGTGCCGGTGAGGATTGTGCCCGACTGTTCGACGGCGGAACAGGTCTGCGCGACGCGGCCGAGGCCGTGCGAAAGCTCGCCTGTTGTGGCGGCCATGTCGCTTTGCAGCCGCGCAAGGACGGTGACCTGTTCGGCGAGGTTTTCGCGCCATTCAGTCGCAGCATCCACTTCGGCATCCGTAAGCTGCTCGGCGGAGGCGTGGAGCGCCGCCAGGCTGCCTTCGATCCGCGCGCAGGTGCCGGCCAACTCATGCAGCAGTGCTTCCGTGAGTGCCGGCGCGGCCGGCGCCTGGATGTCGTGCACGAGGCTTTCGAAGCGGTGCAGCATCGGCGGGACGCTGCCGATCATGCCGGCAATCTCCCGCAGCCTTTCGTTCGCCTCGGCGCGGAATTCGCCGGCGAGAGTGTCCAGGCGTTGGCCTGTGGACAGCCCGGCTTCGGAGAACAGGCTGACGCGCTGTTGCACAGTGGCCAGCACCCGGTCGATCTCCTGCGCCCGGGCGCTCAGCACTTCCGCATCGCCGCGCAGGCTCGCGCCGGCCTCGGCCAGCGTTCCCGACACGAAACCAGCGTGATCGCGCAGGCTTGTCACGGCCTCCGCGCCAACCTGTGCGAGCTGGTCGCCGGCATCCTGCAGGGTCGCCTGCATATCGTCGGTGCGATGGCGCAGCGCGTCCAGCAGCGCGCCCAGCGACGCGTTGCCGGTGGTGTAGGCGGTGTCGATCGTGCCGCCCAGATGGGCGATGGAGGCCGCAAGCTCGCCGCCCGCACCGGACATCTCGGCGACTTTCTGGTCGATGCGATCTACCTCGCCACGAATTCGGCCGGCGGACGCGGAGGCGCTGGCGATCATCTGTGCCGTTGCGGCACAGAGCTGCTGCGCTTCGTCATTCAAGGCCCGCACGCCGGCGTCGGCGGCGGTGTTCAGGGTGGGGATGGCGGCGAGCAAGGCCTCCGTTGCGTGCACGATGTCGCTGCCCACCGCCTCGCCGGCGGCAAGGCAGGCGCCGGCGGCCTCTCGCGCACGGCCGCTTTCCGCCTCTACCGCGCGGGCCGCGGCTTCGATCTGCTCGACGCCGGCGAACAACGCCTGGCTTGCGGCCGTGCCCGCATGCGTGGCCGTGGCGATCTCTGCGGCGGCCGCCTCCAGCGCCTGCGCGCCGGTGCCGAGCTCGACGACAAGCGCCGGAAGGGCCTCGGCATGGGCCAGCAATCCGGCGGAGGCGGATGCCATCATTTCGGCATGATCGCGCCCGGCCTGGGTGAGGTCGTTCACCCGCATCTGGAGATCTGTGCTGCCGTTGATGACCGCGTCGCGCATTTCGGCGTGCACCTGCGTGCTCTGCTGCAGGGCCAGGGCAGCGTCGTCGAGGGTCTGCAGGGCGCGGTCGGCCTGGGTTGTGATGGCGGCAGCAAGTTCCGGCAGGGTGGCCACGCCGGTCTCCACGCGACCCACAGCCTCGTGGGCGCGGGCAACCACGCCGGCACCCGCCGCGGCGATCTCTCGGCAGGCCTGATCCAGGGAGGCCGCGTCCCGTTCCATGCGGCCCGAGGCGTCGCCCATGGCGGCGATCCGCACAACGATGCCGGAGGTCGCGCGCTCCAGCGCGTGGGCCGCCGCGTCGGCTGCCGCCGTCAAGGTTTGCAATGGCAGGGACATCGCGGCGCCGGCCTCTTGCGGATAGGACGGCTCGATGCCGCGGGCTGCGAGGTCGCTTGCGATCCGCTCCAACCGATCTGCGATCGTGACGGCGCCTTCGAGTGTGGTCACCGTGTCGCGCAGGCACAGTTCCGCGTGTTCGGTGCTCTCGGACAGGCGTTTCTCCGCATCCATCGCGAAGCCTGCCAGGTTGGCGCCCACCACCATGGACTCCCGCGCCGCGGCATTGCCGGCGTCGCGCAGGTCGCTCCATTGCCGGCGCTCATCGTGCATCAGGGCACGCATATCCTCGATCGCCGCGCGCAAGTCGGCGTGTTCGGGCGTGTGTGCGTGCGCGGCGTTGGATCCCGCACGTGCGGCTGTCGCCTGCGATCGCAGCACGATCACGGCGGCGGCGCAGCCGAGCGCGGCCGAGAGGAACGGCAGCAGCGTCCAGCCATGGGTGCCGATATCAGCCAGCAGCTGCGGCCCCCGCGCGGCGATGCCGGCCAGACCGGCCAGGACTGCGAGGGCGAGGCACAGCCAGCCAAGCTTGTTCTGCCATTCCATCGTGCCGCTCCGCTACATCAGCCGGCCCAAGGGTCCGAGATCCAGATTGAGGCTGTCTGGTGGGACGCCGAGCTTTTCGCACAGCGACACCACCGCATCGCGCGATCGCAGCAGGGTCAGGCCCAGCCGCTCGGCCTCCTCCGGCGTGATCGTCTCGGCCTCCATCCGGCGGACGGCCTGTGCCTCCATGAGGCGGCGGAGGAACTCGACCAGGGTCAGCACGAGCCGGGCCAGATCCTGCTCGACCCGGTCGGGATCGATGCTGATGCGGCCCAGCACCGGGGGGGACGACGACGACGCATCAAGGTCCAGGACGCTCATGCCTGCGGCCCTGCGCTGGGCAGCAGCGTCATGCGCGAGGCGGTGTCGACCGAGGCGAGCAACGCGCGCACGCCGAGATAGACCAGGTCCACGCCGGCGACGGTCAGCACGATCTGCCCATCGGCGACGACGCCGGTATCCAACAGGCGGTCCAGCACATCGACCAGCGTGGCCGGTTGGGCGCCGTCGGTGAGGGGGATGCGGTCAGACATGGGCGGCCTCCGCCTGCAGCGCCGCCCGGGCGAAGGCATAGGCGGGCCAGGGGCCGGTCAGCCGCACGGCAAGCCCGGACGGTGCCAGTTCCTCGGTGAGGGCGGCGAGCCATGCCTGGACGAGGGGCGAGGCGCCGGCATCGGTGGGGGCGAGCACGCTCCAGCAGGGCGATCCATCCCGCTGGCGCTCGACCAGCACCGGCCAGCCAGCCGCCTGCAGCAGCGCGGTGATGCGCGCCTCCACGCTCGCCAGATGCTCGACGCGCGCGGCGACTTGCGCCTTGTCGATCCGTTTCGCCATCAGGAAGGCGGTGCCGGCGCCGGCATTCTCGGCCTGGCGGGTGAGGCGTTGCAGTTCGGCGTCGTGATGGGCAAGCCAGGCGGCGTGGCGGGCCGGGTCGGCGCAGATGGAGAGGCACCACTCCGCATGACCTGCCATGCGTGCGATCCCGTCGCGCATGGCGGCGGCGCGCGGTCGCAGCCACCCTGACAGCCGGTCGAGGCTCGAAAACAGGGTTCCGAAACCGAGTGGCAGGCAGGCCTGCCGCGACGCGGCCGCGGCGACCACGGCGTGATGCGCGGCGGCGCGTTCCGCCATCCAGTCGGGATCGTCGGTGCGGTTGCCGTCCTGCCCGTCCTCGAACAGCGCGCGGGGCACCAGGGTGGCCAGGACATCGACCGTCCCGAAGGAAATCGCGTCCACCGTGGTGCCCGGAAGCAGGCCTGGAACATCCGGCGCCGGCTGGCCCGGGGCGATGACGGCATAGACATACCAGGCGCGGTCGGTGTGCGCGGTCATGCCGCATGCTCCACAACCTGCCCCGCCACCGGCGCCAACTCGGGCAGAACAAGGCGGTAGCCGGCCTGCCGCACCAGGCTGCGCAAGGTCCTCGGCGCGGCCCGCAGCAGCGGGCGGAGCAGGCGATAGGCCTCGGTGATCTCGGTGAAGGCCTCGGTGGACGCCGGCTGGCCGGGGCGACGGTCTGGATGGGCGGACGCGGCGAGGGCCCGCCACTGGCGATGCAGCAGGGTGATATCCACCTTCTCCGGCAGGCCGAGCACGCGCCAGCTTCGGGCGATGTCCCCAGCCTCAACGCGGGTGAGCCGGACCGGGTGAAAGCTGACCGGCGGCATCGGCCCGCGCAGATCGGCACTGGCCCCCGCCACCTGGGCCGGCGGCAACTGGCCGAGCGCGGCCTCGATCAGGTTCTCCCGGCCGCGGGGGACCAGAACGGTGGTGGTGATCTCGGTCTCCCCGCCCGCAGTGGACCCTGGCGCGATGGCCAGGACATGGCGGCTGAGCGCCTGCAGCACGACGGCCGAGCGGGCGGCGTGCTCGGCGCGCAGCAGCGCCTGGACGGCCTGCGCCAACAGGGCCGGATCACCCTTCGCGGCGGCTTCCTGCAGGGTCTCGCGCTGCGTCGCCAGCACCGCCTCGGGCGGCCAGCTGATCACCAGATCCCATTGATGCACGGCCCCGAGCTGGGCGAGCCTGGCGCCCAGATCCTCCCAGGACAGCTCCAGCAGCGCGTCGATCGCGCTGGTTGGGCAGCAGGCAGCGCCTGGGTCCATCGGCAGGAACGGTCCGAACTGGCAGGCAATCTCCAGCCGGCGGTGCACCGCCTGCAGCCCGCTGAGCAGGGCCTTGCGGCCGCGGCGGGCAAGGGGCGTCGTCGGCTCATCCTGGATCAGGGCAGCGACCGTCGGGCCGTACACCGCGCGCAGCGACGGACCCGGCACGGCGGACATCGCCGCGCACAGGCCTTCGATATCCGCGAGGCCGGCAAAGCCCAACAGCCGCGTCGGTGCCATGTTCACATCCGCCATGATCGTCCTCCTGAGTGTTCTTGCAGTGCCACATCGAAATCGGCCGGGGAGACCACCGGCTCCGCCGCTGCCGGATCGCGCGAGAGCGACGCGAGGGCTGCCAGGCGGCAAATGCCGGCGATATCTGCGCCCACGCAGCCTTCGGTGCGGGCCGCGAGGGCCGGGATGTCCACGCCCGCCGCCAGTGGCATCGGGCGGGTGTGGACCGCGAACAGGGCGGCGCGGCCGGCCTCGTCCGGCACCGGCATTTCCAGCACCAGATCGAACCGGCCGGGCCGCAGCAGGGCGGGGTCGATCAGGTCGGGGCGGTTGGTGGCGGCGAGCACGACGAGGCCGCCGGGTTGGGTGATGCCGTCCATCTCCGTCAGCAACTGGGCGACCATGCGTTCCACCGTGGCGCCGGCGCCACTGCCGCGGCGCCCGGCGATGGAATCGATCTCGTCGAAGAACACCACGCAGGGCTGCGCCATCCTGGCGCGGGCGAAAATCTCCCGCAGCGCCCGTTCGCTCGCCCCCTGCCATTCCGCCAGCAGCTCCGGGCCGCGCACCGAGATGAACCCCGCCTGCGCCGCACTTGCGAGTGCCCGGGCGAGCAGTGTTTTGCCGGTGCCCGGCCGGCCGTGCAGCAGCACGCCGCGCGGCGGCTTCACGCCGAGCCGGGCGAACCGGCTGGGCTCGGCCAGCGGCAGCTGCACCGCGCGGATCAGCGTGTCGCGCAGATGGTCGATGCCGGCGACCTCGGCCCAGCTGACATCCGGGATCTCGACGAATACCTCGCGCAGTGCCGTGGGCGTCACCTCGCGCAGCGCCGTCTCGAAGTCGCCTGCCTCCACCTGCAACGAGCCGAGGTCAGGCGTCCGTCCGGCCGCCATCGCGCCGTCGCGCCGCAGTGCAGCCATGCCGGCTTCCCGGCACAGGGCCGCCAGATCGGCGCCGACATGGCCATGCGTGGCGGTGGACAGCAGGGCGAGATCGACATCGCCGGCCAGCGGCATGCCGCGGGTGTGCACGGCCAGGATCTCCCGCCGCCCCTCCCGGTCTGGCGGATCGACGCGGATTTCGCGGTCGAACCGACCGGGGCGACGCAGGGCGGGATCGATGCCGTCGGGCAGGTTGGTTGCCGCCAGCACCATCACCTCGCCGCGCTCGGCCAGCCCGTCCATCAAGGTCAGCAACTGGGCGACGATCCGGCGTTCGACCTGCTTCTCGCTGGACAGCGCATCGCGCTTCTGGGCGATGGCGTCGATCTCGTCGATGAAGATGATCGAGGGTGCCTGCTTGCGGGCGGTCTCGAAGGTGGCGCGCAGCTGCTGTTCGGAGGCACCGTAGTATTTGTCGACGATCTCCGGCGCGTTGATGGTGATGAAGTGCGAGCCGGTCTCGGCCGCCACGGCGCGGGCGATCATGGTCTTGCCGGTGCCGGGGGGGCCGACCAGCAGCACGCCCTTCGGCGGCGCGATGCCGAGATGGGCGAACACCTCGCGGTTGCGCAGCGGCCATTCCACCACTTCGCGCACCCGCTGCACAACGCGGCCGAGGCCGCCGACATCCTCGTAGCGCGGGCCGGCGCCGGGTTCGCGGGCGGCTTCACGCGGGCGGACGCTGATCTCCACCGCGGTGGCCTCCGCCAGCACGCACGGACCGTCTGGTGCGATGGCGAGCACGCGCAGCTCGGCCTCGCGCCCGTTGGTCAGGGCCAGGCGAAACCGCTCGCCGAGGCAGAGCGGCACGCCCGCGAGACCGCGCTGCACCATCGCGGCGGTGATCCCCGCCGGCGCCTCAATCCGCAGTCGCTCGGCCGCTTCCGGCGGCGCGTGGAGAGCAATCTGCGCCTGCCCGCCCACGACCAGGCCGGCATTCGCGCGCGTTGCCGTGTCGATGTGCAGCAGGCCCTGGCCGCGCAGGGCCGGGCGCTGCGGTAGGGCGCGCACGAAACTGGTGCTCTTCCCCGTTACCGCCAGCAGGGTGCCGGTGCTGCCGCCGAGCGCCTGCAGGGCCGCCGGGTCGATGCGTGCCACGCCGCGGCCGGCATCCTCGGCGGTGGCCTGGGCCACGGCGAGGCTGAGGGCGGGCTCAGGCCGCATCCGCCGGCTCCTCGGCTGCCGTGCCGGCCTGGATGGCGCGCATTTCCATGAGCTCCTCCAGCAAGCGGGATTCCTCGGCCTCGAACGCCTCCTCGGTGATCTCACCGTTGTCGAGCTGGCGTTCCAGCAGCCGCAGCGCCTGCTCGATGCGGGCGGGATCCAGCATCTTCTGCAGTGCCTGCTCGGCCACCTGGCGGGCGATCCATTGCAGCGCGCCCAGCGGGCCGGCCACGGGCAAGGCGATGAGGGAGCCGAGGATGCTCATGCCTGCGCCGCCCCCATCTGCCAATCGGCGCGCAGCTGGACGAAGTTGTAGGGCGGCACCGGGCCGACATAGCGGAACACCATGCGGCCTTCCCGGCTCTCTGACAGGCTGCGCATCCGCGCGTCGAACTGCGGTTCGTTCGCGCGGGACACCAGGAAGGCGCGGTTGAGCACCATGTCGTCGTCCAGCGTCTTGAGCTCGGCTTCGCGGTCGGCCAGGGGAGCGAGCTCGGCCAGGATCGCCTCGGCATCGGCGGTGCGGCGCTTGGCCAGCGCCTGCTCGATCTGGCGACCGAGCTCCACCCGCTCGTAGTAGGTTTCGCTGGCCGGGCGGTCGCGCAGGCGATTGCGCAGCCGGGCCAGATTGGCGTCGGAGGCGATGATCTCCGCGAACACCACGCCTTCGCGCCAGCTTGCCTTCACGCCAAGTTCCACCTTGCCGTCGATCGCGGCCATCGCCGCGGTGAAGGCGGCCTGGTTGGTGGTGATGCAGGCATTCAGCGCCGCCTCGCCAGGCGCCACCGTGCCGAAGCGGACGGGCAGCACCGTCGCCTGCGTCATCACGCGCTCCAGCAGGGCGGTGTGCGCCAGCAGGTTGCGGCGGGTCTGCGCGACCTCGCCCGGCTCGACGGCGCTGACCAGCGCCTGCAGGGCACCTTCGCCGCGCAGGGTCACGGCCGCACCGCCGACGCCGGTGCCCCAGGCGGTGGGGTCGAGACGCTGGCCGGCGGCGACGAGGCCATAGACGTAGAAGCGTTCCGGGGTGGTCATGCGCGCGTGCTCCGGGCCAGTCGCACTTCGAGGATGCCGTTCTGGAAGCTGGTCTGCAGGCTTTCGGGCGCAACCGTGGCCGGGAGCACCAGCGACTTGCGATAGGCCCGTGCACCGGCGGCCTCGATCAGCAGCGACAGCCCGTCCAACGTGCAGCGAACCGTGGCGGGGTCGGCGCCGGGCAGTTCGGCGACGACGATGATGGCGTCCGCCTCCTCGAAGATGTCGGTGATCGGCTGGCGGGAGGCCGGTTGGCTCGCCTCCGGCGATGGCTTGGCGGTGCTGTCCGGCACATCGCCGAAGCGCTCGGCAGAGACACCGTCCGCGCCCATGCGCAGGGTGTAGCCGAACACCATCCGGGCATCCTTGCCGCCGACCGAGAAGCCCTGCTCCGTACGGCCGTCGCCGCTTGCGCTTTTGGCGGCGTCGGCGAGTTTTTCCACCATGGATTGCAATGCCTCGACGATGCCGCCGACGCCGGCGAAACCGCTGGTGTCCTTCATCGCGGCGGGGTCGGAGGGTTGCTCGGCGCGGTCGCGTTCCGAAAGCCGGCGCGCCACGCTGAAGCCGTGTCGGGGGGGGCGAAGTGCCATGCCGACCTCCTATTGCCGCGCCGTGGCGGCGATGGTGTGCTCGAGCTTGGCGATCCGTTCGAGCAGGGCGGCATTGTCGGCCTGCAGCTTGGCGGAGCCGGCGCCGTTCAAGGCGGCATCGTTCTCCCACCAGCGGATGCCCATTTCGAGGGCGCGATCGACCGAGGCCACCACCAGGCGGATGCGCACGGTGAGCAGTTCGACGCCCACCAGGCTCACCGAAATGTCGCCCGCGACGACGATCCCCTTGTCGAGGATGCGCTCCAGGATATCCGCCAGGCCGGAGCCGCCGACGCTGTGTTGCAAGGCCATAATGGGTCCCCTTTTGGGAATGGCGCGTGGATGAGGCGCGGTGGTGCCGCGCGTCAGCCCTGGCCGCGAATGAAGCGGCCGGTGCGGTGCCAGCCGGTGACCTGGCCATCATCGGCGAGCGTCACCTCGTAGCTCGCCAGCAGGTCTTGCGTGCGGGGGATGGAGCGGTGTTCCAGCATGTCCATGCTGACCGTCCAGCCGCCTTCCGACCGGTCCAGCCGGCTGATCGCGTCTGGGCTGAGGCCGGTGATGGCGGTCATCTGCCGTTTGGCCTCTTCAACCAGATTCACCAGCGCGTTCGTGCTCATCGTCTGTCTCCCTGTTGATCAGCCGCGCCACTTGCCGGGTTGCGGCCGCAGGCCGGTCCGGCTTTGCAGGGCCGCCCATTGCCGCCCGGCCTGCGGTGCCGGCAGGGGAAGGTCGGCGGCGGCCACACGCGACGGGGCGGTGCGCCCGGTGCGCGCCACTGCCGGCGCCGGTGCCGGCGGCTGGATCGGTTCGGGCGGCGCTTCCAGCCCGGGGCGCAGGCTTGGGTCGAGCGCGTCTATCTGCTCCACCAGCCAGGACAGGCGGCGCTGGAGCTTGGCGAAGCTGCTTGTGGCCGCCTGCAATTGCTGCTCCAGCAGCTCGATCTGATGGGACTGGCGCGCGCGCCGCTGCGCCAGCAGGGCGAACTCCGCCGCGAGGCTTTCGATTTGCCGCTGCCGGGTGTCCTTGCGGGAGGTGCGCGTGCCAGGCGGGCGGCTGGCCATGCTGCGCGCGACGGGGCGGGGCATCATGCCGCGACTCCTTGCCGGCTGCGGGCGAAGGCGGGGTCGGCGCCGCAGAAGTGATCGATCAACTGGATCAGCAATTGGCGCTGCTGCGGATCGGGCAGCCCGTCCCCGTCCGGCTTCAGCTTGCTGCCCAGCACATCGAGGCAGAGTTGAACAAAGCGCGGCTCGTCGGAGGCCACGCGCAGCTTCATCTCGCCGGCGATGCGCGCGATCATGATGGAGGCGCGCAGCGTTGGCCGATGCGCGTAGGAGCGCGAGGCGCGGAAGTCGCGCACCGTGTCGACGATTCGCCCGGCATCGCGCGGCGTGAGGCCGGAGCGGGCGGCGACGATGGCAATTTCCGTGTCACGATCGAAGCTTTCCAGATCGAGCGTAATCATCCGGTCGGTCAGCGCGTCCTGCGCCAGATTGGTGCCGACGTGATCGGTGGGGTTGGAGGTGAAGATGGCGCGGAACTGCGGGTGCACCGGCAGGTAGCTCTCGCCCCGTCCGGCCTTGGCCAGCACCAGCAGCCGCTCTTCCAGCACTGTCAGCAGCACGTTGTTGGCACTCGGCGGGGCACGGTTGAACTCGTCGTAGACGAGGGTGCCGCCCTCCATGCAGGCCACGGTCAGCGCCCGGTCGAGCCAGACGGCATCGGTGTGGCTCTCTACCTTCGTGACGCTGCTGATGTAGCGGTCCACCACGCGCTTGGTACGCTTGATCTCGTCACCGCCGACAAGCCGGCGGGTGTCGAAGCTGGCATCGCCGACCAGCAGCACGATCGGCCGCTTGAGCTGCTCTGCCACCCGCAACGCCAGGCTGGTCTTGCCGCTGCCGGCCGGGCCGCGCAGATGCAGGGGGTAGCCGGCGCTGAGATAGCTCAGGGCGCGGCGCTCCAGATCGGCAATCGCCTCCGAGGTTGCGATCTCTGGATTCTGTACGAGATGCCGCAGGGCCGGGTCTGTTTCGTCGGCCGGGATGGCGGGCGGGCGATCCGCCGGGGTGGTGAGCCGCGCCATGCTGTCAGCCTCCGTTCATGTCGATGGAGAAGCCGCGCTTCCAGGCGGAGCGCAGGGATGTGAGGCTGGCGGGGTCATCCGCCCAACCGAGAAACAGGTCGCGCGCCGCCCGCAACTGCGGACCCGCGCTCGACAGAAACGCCTCGCCCAGAACGCCACCGGATGCGCCCAAGCGTTCGGCCGCAAAGCCGGGGCGCTGCGTGGCATCGAGGGAGGCGGCGACGAGGTCGCACGTTCGCTGCGCATCGGCGCTGGGATGCACGCCGGTGGCGAGATAGCCGCAGGACGCCCCGAAATCCGTTGCCAGCGCGTCCCCGATGCCGAGTTCCCCCGCCATCGCCTGGCACATCGCAGCCAGGGTGCGGGAGACACACGCAGGGTCATGCGGCGCGGGGGCGGCGATGGCGACGCCATCGCGCCAGCACAGGAACGGGATCTGGCTCTGGCCGAAGCGTGGCTGCAATCCGAAGGCGAAGACATCGAGCGGCAGCGGCCAGTGCCGTGCGCCATCCACAAGGACGCTGAGAACGGATTGCCACAAGGCCTGGAACGCACCCAGCGCACCGCGGAGGTCCGGCTGAAGCACGATGTCCGGGCGGCTGCCGTCTCGCAGCAGGATGCGACAGGGGAGCCCCACGAGATCGCGAAGGTCGGAAGGAAGCGTCAGCTCAATGCTTCCGCTGCCCTTCCCGGATGTTCTGATCTGTCGAGTGCCGAGCAACATCTGGTTCGATAACCTCGTTGGCTAGCACGGAACCTAGCAGCCAAAGATTAATCAAACCTCGCCAAAGCCTGATGCATTCACGGTTGTTAAGACTCAAACTTTGAAATCGGCTGCGGCCGACGCAGATCGACAGACCATTGATATTGCATATGGTCGATAAAATGTGAGGGTATACAGGCCTGGGTGCGGCGAGCCCTTGGGTGGTGAGGACAAGGTGGCTTTGTTTACGTCTATTTACTTAATATTAACAAATCGATAAAAAATGAGATTTTGCCGATCATGCCCAACCGGCCGCCTGCCGCCTGTCGAAAACAGACAGCCAGTTGAGCCGGATCAAAAATGAACGCTGGTGAGGGCCACGTCCCTCTGGACCATGCGGCCTGGGGGCAGGAGGCACTGCATCTCCCCGGTGCGATCCAGGGGCTCGGCCCCTGGTGGGTCTGGGCGGAGTCCAGACCCACCAGGAGGTAAGATCACGGCGGCCTGAAATGGCAGCCTGTGGGTTCAGTTCTGCGCGTAGGGGCAGCCAGCTTCCTTCACGGTACGCCAGATCGAATCCGGCGCGACGGTCGCGGTGATCTTGTAGACGTCGTAGGGCTCCTTGGATTCCGCAGGCGACTTCACCTGCACCAGATGCATCGGCCGCAACACGTGGCCGTCGGCGCGGATGGGGACGTTCTTCATCTGGAAGTCGTTGATCGGCGTGGCCTTCATCTTGGCCATCACCGCCTCACCTTCCGTGGTGCCGGCGGCCTTGATGGCGTTGAGGTAGTGCCAGGTGGCGCTGTAGGCGCCGGATTGCAGGAAGGTGGGCGCCTTGTTGCCGAAGCGGGCCATGAAGCGGCGCGACCAGGTGCGGGTTTCCTCGTTCATGTCCCAGTAGAACGGCACGGTGAACTGCATGCCCTGGGCGGCATCCAGCCCCACCGCCACGATGGTGTTGATGGTGGTGCCGGTGGAAGCGAGCGTTTGGCCGCGCTTGGCCAGGCCGAACTCGCCGGCCTGCTTCAGCGCGTTGGTGAAGTCTGCGCCGGCATTGGCGAAGGCGACGACCTTGGCGCCGCTGGCCTGGGCCTGGAGCAGCTGGGAGGCAAAATCGGTGGTGCCCAGCGGGTGCTTGGCGGTGCCGAGGACGCGTCCGCCGGCTTCGCGCACGAACTGGGTGGCGGCGGCTTCCATGGCGGCGCCGAAGGCGTAGTCCACCGTGATGAAGAACCAGGTGTCCTTGCCCTCTGCCACCAGGGCGCGGGCGATGGCCTTGGGCATGACATAGGTGTCGTAGACGAAGTTGATCGCCATCGGCGAGCACGCGCGGCCGGTGAGGTCCGCGGTGCCGGTGCCGGCGATGAGGTGGGGCTTCTTCGCCTCCGTCATCAGCGACTGCACGCCCAGCGCCGTGGGCGAGATGGTGAAGGTGAGGATGGCATCCACCTTGTCGTCGTTCAGCCATTTGCGGGCCATGGCCACGCCGATGTCGGGCTTGTTCTGGTCGTCGCCGACCAGGAGCTGGATCGGGCGGCCGAGCACGGTCTTGCCGAAATCCTCGATCGCCATGGTGGCGGCGAGAACGGAGCCGGGCCCGCCATTGTCGGCATAGGGGCCTGACTGGTCGCCCATGACGCCGATCTTGACCGGGGCCGGCGTTTGTGCGGCGGCGGGTGCGGCGAAGCCCGTTGCTGCGTAGGAGGCGGCGGCGAGCAGGGCGGCCAGCATGGGCCTGCGGCGATGGTTCGGCAGCATGGAAATCCCCCGGCGTTTCTTTCGTTCTGGTGCCAGTTGGCCGCAAGCGCGCGCGCGGCGGGAGGGGGGGAGCCGTCGTGCGGCCAGAATCACGGATGTGATATCGGCGGCGCGTCTGGCTGCTCCAGCGTGGCGCAATACGCGGCCAGTGCTTGCTGCACGATGGCGACGATACGGGTGCGGTTGCGGGCGATGCGGCTGCGCGCGCCGCCCACGCCGATGGTGAGCGGGATGCCGTGCGGCGCATCGGGCATGGGCAGGGAGATGGTGGCGGCTTCCGGGAAGGGAATGCCGGCCAGGAAGCAGTGGCCGTGCTCGCGGATCCAGCGCAGCTGTTCGATCAGCTGCGGCAGGTCCGTCCGCGGCGCGGTGCCGCGGGCCTGGATGTCGATATGGCGCACCAGCCGGGCCACGGTGCGGTCCTGCATGCGGCTGAGCAGCACCAGCCCGGCGCCGGATTGGGTGAGCAGGCGCATCCCGCCCTCGGGGACCGGATAGGTGTGCGGGTGGTCCGGCACGATCACGCGCAGGTACTGCACGTAGAGGTCGTTCTGCGAGACCAGGGCGACGGTTTCGTCTGTCTCCTCATGGATGCGGCGCATCATCTCCATGAGCTGGCCGGAGCCGTAGGTGTAGTGGTTGATCCAGTCGCCCACCGCGGCCACGCGCGTGGTGGGGAAGTAGGTGCGGCTGGCGCGGTGGTAGTTGAGGTAGCCGAGCGCCACGAGGCTTTTCAGCAGGCCGGTGGTGCTGGATTGCGGATAGGCGAGCCGCTCCACCACCGCCTTCTGGCGCAGCGGGGTGCGGCTGTCGGCGAACAGCTCCAGCACCTCCAGCACGCGGGCGGCGGACTTGATCGGGCTGCGGGCCATGTCCTCCCCCCTTCGGTGTTGCCCCGTGGTAGCAGGGTGGGCGGCGGTGGAAAATCGCCATGGTGATATTTCCCGGCGGCGCCGGTGGGGCTTTGACAGGGTGGGGGTGCCGTTCCCAGGCTGTGGCTGACGTTCCAACCTCCGCGAGGCCCGCCATGAAGTTCGGCATCTTCTACGAGCACCAGCTGCCCCGGCCCTGGACCGAGGACAGCGAATACAACCTGGTGCAGGAGGCGCTGGACCAGGTGGAGCTGGCGGACAAGCTCGGCTTCGATTGCGCGTGGGAGGTGGAGCACCACTTCCTGGAGGAATACTCCCATTCCTCCGCGCCGGAGGTGTTCCTGGCGGCGGCATCGCAGCGCACCAAGAACATCCGGCTGGGGCATGGCATTTGCCTGACGGCGCCGAAATACAACCATCCGGCGCGGGTGGCGGAGCGGTTGGGGATGCTCGACCTCGTCTCTGGCGGGCGGGTGGAATGGGGCTCGGGCGAATCCGGCTCCTTGATGGAGATGGCGGGGTTCGGGATCGACCCGCCGCAGAAGCACCCGATGTGGCGCGAGGCGACCGAGCAGATCGCCAACATGATGACGATGGCGCCGTATCCGGGCTTCGCGGGCGAGCATTTCAGCATGCCGGCGCGCAACGTGCTGCCGAAGCCGAAGCAGAAGCCGCACCCGCCGATGTGGCTGGCGTGTTCGCGGCGCGACAGCATCCTGCGCGCGGCGCGCTACGGCATGGGCGCGCTGGTGTTCGGCTTCGTGACGCCCGAGCAGGCGGGCGAGTGGGTGAAGGAATACTACGACATCATCCGCTCCGAGGAGTGCGTGCCGATCGGGCATACGGTGAATGCCAATTTCGCCTGCCTGGCCGGGATGAGCGTGCATCCCGATCGCGCCGTGGCGATGGAGCGGGGGATCGATGGGTTCCGGTTCTTCGGCTACTCGCTGGCGCATTATGCGATCTTCGGCATGCACAAGCCGGGCGTGACCAATGTGTGGGATGCCTATGAGAAGGTGCGCGACCAGATGCCGCCGACGCCGGGCGAAAGCTGCATCGGCACGCCGGAGGAGGTGCTGGCCAACCTGAAGCCCTATGGCGACGCGGGGGTGGACCAGATGATCTTCATCCAGCAATGCGGCAAGAACCGGCATGCCGATATCTGTGAATCCATGGAGCGCTTCGCCGAGGGCGTGATGCCCTGGTTCAAGGAGCGCGAGGCCGAACGCGAGGCGAAGAAGCAGGCGGGGCTGGCGCCGTATTTTGCCGCCGCGCTGGCGCGCAAGCCGCGCATGGCGCCGCTGGCGGCCGAGGACGTGCCGGAGGTGATCTCCTTGGGGCGCAAGCTGCAGCAGGAGAAGGGGCTCGATTATTCCAACGCCGGCGGGGTGTATTCCGACAAGACGCGCGGTGGCTCCATCCCGGTGCCGATGGTGGATCCGGCGCTGATGAAGGCGCGCGGGTGATGCCGATGCAGCTGACCCCGGCGCAGGAGGCGTTCAAGCAGGACTACATCAGGAAGCGTGGCTACTGGGTGACGTTCAACGACGGGCTGCTGCAGTACAGCCAGGCCTTCCTGGAAACCTACATGAAGTATGCCGCACTGCCGGCGGCCGAGGGGCCGCTGAGCCCGCGCATGGTGGAGCTGGTGTATGTGGCCGCCGATGCCTCTGCCACGCACATGTTCGGCGAGGGGTTGCTGATCCATACCAAGCTGGCGCTGGCGCGCGGTGCCAGCCCGACGGATGTGGTGGAGACCCTGCAGATCGCCACGGCCGAAGGGCTGGAGGGCGTGACGATGGGGGTGGAGATCCTGGTGGAGGAGCTGCAGGCGGCCGGGCAGGATACCGGGTTCCTGGAGGCGGCGCTGTCGGCCGAGCAACTGGCGTTGAAGGCTGCGTATCAGGCGCGGTTTGGGGATTGGCCGCGCTTTGCCGATTATCTGCTGCGGCTGCATCCCAGCTATTTCGCGGTGATGACGGAGCTGGTGGCGGCGCCGGAGGTGACCGGGTCGCTTTCGGCCAAGGAGCGGTGCCTGATCGCGGTGGCGCTGAATGCGGCCTTTACCCATCAGAACCCCGCTGGTACGCGTCTGCACGTGGCCCGCGCCATCCGCGCTGGGGCGACGAAAGAGGAGATCCTGCAGGTGATGCAACTGACCGCGCATCTCGGCGTGCATGCCTGCGTGATCGGGGTGCCGATGCTGATGAAGGCGGTGGAGGCGGCAAGCGCATGAACCTGGCGTTCTCCGCGGCCGAGGAGGCGTTTCGGCAGGAGGTGCGCGCCTTCCTGGCCGCCAACGTGGATGGGCCCATGCGCGAGATGGTGCGCACGGGCATGCGGCCGGAGCCGGCGGAGATCCAGGCCTGGCAGCGCCGGATGCATGCCCAGGGCTGGAGCGCGCCGACCTGGCCGCGTGAGCATGGCGGCACCGGCTGGTCGCCGACGCAGTATTTCATCTACGAAACGGAGGCGGCGCGTGCCTATGCGCCGGTGCAGCCGCATCAGGGGTTGGAGCTGATCGGGCCGATCATCTTCACCTATGGGTCCGAGGCGCAGAAGGCGAAGTATCTGCCGCGCATCCTCTCTGGCGAGGCGTGGTGGTGCCAGGGCTATTCCGAGCCTGGGGCCGGGAGCGACCTTGCCTCGCTCAAGACGCGGGCGGTGCGGGATGGCGACCACTACGTGGTGAACGGGCAGAAGATCTGGACCAGCTATGCCCAGGCGGCGACGAACATCTTCTGCCTGGTGCGCACGGAGGTGAAGCCGCGCAAGCAGGAGGGAATCTCGCTGCTGCTGATCGACATGGACACGCCGGGCATTCGCGTGCGGCCGATCATCACGCTGGATGAGCGCCACCATGTGAACGAGGTGTTCTTCGACGAGGTGCGGGTTCCGGCGGAGAACCTGGTGGGCGAGGAAGGCAAGGGCTGGGGCTACGGCAAGGTTCTGCTGGATCGGGAGCGCGGCATCTCGGCGGCCGGGGCGCTGCGGCTGGCGCAGTTCGTGCGCGTGGTGAAGGAACGGGCGGCGGCGGTGCGGGCGGCTGGTGGCGCCTTGCTGGCGGAGCCGGATTTCCGCACCAAGCTGGCGCAGATCGAAGTGGAGATGCTGGCGCTGGAGGGCATGAGCCTGCGCACGCTGGCCGATGCCGAGGCGGGGGTGGATTCCGGGCCGCGCGGCTCCATGCTGAAGATCCGCTGGTCCGAGCTGGTGCAGCGCATCACCGAGCTGTGGGCGGAGGCGCTCGGGACGGATGCGGCGCTGATGGAGCCCTATGCCGGCGTGGAAGCGGCGGACGACATGCCGCATGCCACGGCCGCCTATCTGCACATGCGGGTCACCACGATCTATGGCGGTGCCAACGAGGTGCAGCGCAACATCATCGCCCGGCGCGCGCTGGGGCTGTAGGAGCGAAGCGGTGGATTTCAGCCTGAGCCCGGAGCAGCAAATGCTTCGCGACAGCGTGGAGCGGTTCGCCGCCGAGCATGGCGACTTTCCCGCCTGGCGGCGGCGCGTGGCGGCGGGCGAGGCGTTCGATGCCGCGGCCTGGGCGCAGATGGCGCAGCTGGGCTGGCTGGGCATCGCGGTGCCGGAAGCGGCCGGCGGGATGGGGTTCGGGCCGGTGGAGACGATGCTGGTGGCCGAGGGGCTCGGGCGTTCGCTGTGCCGCGTGCCTTACGCCGGAAGCTGCGTGCTGGCCCCGGCGCTGCTGGCGGAGAGTGATCCGCTGCTGGGCGGTATCGTGGCTGGCACGGGGCAGGTGGCGGCCGCGGTGAGCGAGGCGGAGGGGCGTTATGACCTCGCGCATGTCGCCACCCGTGCGGTGCGGTTGGGCGGCGGTTGGGTGCTGGAGGGGGCCAAGAGCTTCGTGCCGGATGGGGCCACGGCGGATTGGTTCATCGTGCCGGCGCGCACCACAGGCGGCGTGGCGGATGCGGCGGGGATCACCCTGTTCCTGGTGCCGGCAACGGCACAGGGGCTGGAGGTGCAGCGGCATCGCGGGCCGGACCATCACCATCATGCGCGGCTGGTGTTGCGGCAGGTGGAGGCGACGGTGCTTGGGGAGGTGGATGGCGGGCTCGCGCCGTTGGAGGCGGCGGTGGACCGGGCGATCGTGGCGCATCTGGCCGAGGCAATGGGCAGCATGGAGGCGCTGCGCGACACGACGCTGGCCTATCTGAAAACCCGCGAGCAGTTCGGCGCCACGCTGGGCAGCTTCCAGGCGCTGCAGCACCGCATGGTGGATATGGCGATCGCCTGCGAGGAGGCGCGGTCGCTGCTGTATCTCGCGGCGTTGCAGCTGGACGCCCCGGTGATGGCACGACGGCGGGCGGTTTCCGGTGCCAAGGCGCGGGTGGGGCAGTGCGCGGCGTTCGTGGCGCACCAGGCGGTGCAGCTGCATGGCGGCGTGGGAACCTCTGATGAGCTGGCGGTGAGCCACCATCTGCGCCGGCTGCGGGTGATCGACGTGCTGTACGGCGATTCCGCGCATCACCTGCGGCGCTTTGCCGCCGCGACGGATGCGATGGCGGCTTGAGCTAGGCGCTAAGCGGTGATGGCGGTGCCGTGGGCATGGTGGCCAGCTGGGCTGCGATGGTGGCCGGGCCGGTGGCTTGCACGTGGTGCCAGATGCCGCCGCGCCAGCGCGGGAAGCCCAGCTGCAGGGACAGCGCATCGGCGGCGAGTGGCGCCAGGCCCCGGTCGATCAAACGGGCGGCCTCGCTGGCCAGGGCGGCGATGCAGCGGGCGGTGATCTCGGCCTCTTCCACCTGGCGGCGGCGGCAGGCGGCGCGGGCACTTTCGGCGAGCAGCGGCGCCAGGGCCGGGTCGGGCAAAGGGCGCGGGTCAGCGGGGGCATAGCGGTACCAGCCGGCGCCAGCCGCGCGCCCGGTGCGGCCGGCATCCAGCAGCAGGTCGAGCAGCGGGGAGTATTGGTGCCAGGCGTCTGGGCGCGGGTCCACACAGGCTTGGGCGACATGGTCCAGCCCGTCCTGGTCGGCGGCGGCCAGTGGCGGCGTGCGGAAGCCGAAGCGGCGCAGGGCGAGGTCCACCGCCTGTGGCGTGGCGCCCTCGTCCATCAGGTGGATTGCCTCCCGCAATAGGGCCCAGCGCAGGGCGGGCGCGGCCGTGCCGGGTGGGGGTGTGGCCTCGGCAAGGGTGGCGTGGCGCACTGCGAGGCCTTGGGGGGAGGCGGCGAGCGTGGCGGCGAGGTGTTTTGCCTCGGCCAGGGCGCGTTGGGGTGGCTGGCTGAGGGCCTGCATGAGGGACTGCAGCGCAGCCTGGGGGGCGGCCTCGCCGGGGGCTCGGCGGCGCAGGATGGCGTGCAGCGGGCGTGGATCCAGATGGGGCGGCGGCCCTGCCGGTGCCGGCTGGGCTAAGAGCGCGATGCCCACAGGGTCCATGGCCACGGCATCGAGCAGGCCCAGCCGCTGGGCCAGGGGGGCCAGAAGCGGGGTGCCGAATGCCAGCATCTCCAGCGCCGCCTCGGGCGCCAGCAGGCGTGCCAGCCGGGCGATGCCACCGTTCAGCGGTAGGGTGCCGCGCAGGATGCCGGGAAAGCCCAGCCGCCCGGCCGGGGTGGCGGTGCGGGCGTGGCAGGCGAGCGCCAGCTCCAGCCCGGTGCCCATGGCATTGCCTGGAATGGCCGCGACGACAAAACGGCCCGGTGCGGCGATGGCAGCGAGCAGGGGGGTGATGTCCGCCTGGCCGGCCGTGTCCTCGAACAGGCGCGGCCCGGTCAACACCACGGTGCTGGCGCGGGCATCGGCGCGGCAATGGCTCAGCAGCCCTGCCACCGCGGTGGTGAAGGCGCCGCTCCACTCGCCGGGGCTCGGCGTGCCGAAACGCAGCACGATGGCCCCGGAGACGTGCTCCAGGTCGATGCCCGGCAACACCGCGGACGGGCGGCGGCGCGCGGCTGTGTGGCGACGTATGGCGCCCGGTGCGCTGGGCGGCATGCGTGGTTTCCTCCGGCGGCAGGACGCCGCTTCATTCATTGTTCCGCAAGGCTATGGGGGGGGCGGAACGCGGTCAAGCAAGGCGCGCGGGCTAGGCGAAGGAGTGCGTCACCCCGCCATCCACCAGCATGGTGGTGCCGGTGACCCAGCTGCTTTCGTCGGACGCCAGGAACAGGGCGGCGCGAGCGATGTCCTCCACCTCGCCCAGCCGGCGCAGCGGGGTGCGGGCCAGGCGCTTTTCCACCATCTCCGGCGTCAGCATCGAGACCACCTGCTCGGTTTGCGTGGAGCCCGGCGCGATGGCGTTCACGCGGATGCCGCGCGGGCCCAATTCCACCGAGGCGGCGCGGGTGAGGCCCGTCACACCGGCCTTGATCCCGCAATAGATCATCGCGTTCTCCATGCCGAGAAAGGCGGCCGAGGAGGCGATGTTGATGATCGAGCCGCCCTTGGCCATGGCCTCCGCTGCGGCCTGGATCGACCAGACGATGCCGCCGAAGCCGATGCCGGTCATGCGGTCGTAGCTTTTCTGGCTGATGCCGAGGATCGGTTCGTAGCGCACCCAGGCGGCGTTGTTCACCACGATGTCGAATCGGCCGTGGCGGGCGGCCAAGCCCAGGACCAGATCGCGCACCGTTTCGCGCGCGGAGGCGTCGCCGGGCAGGATCTCGGCCCGGCCGCCGGCGGCTTCGATCGCCGCCACGGTGGCGGCGGCGGCCTCGCCCTTGAAGTCGTTGACGCCGACGATGGCGCCCTCGGCGGCGAATTTCATCGCGATGCCGCGGCCGATGCCGTTGCCTGCGCCGGTGACAAGCGCCACGCGCCCTTCGAGCTTTCCGGCCATGATGCTGGTCTCCGTGCGTTACTGGCGGCGGGATTCGGACAGGCGCATGGAGCGCATTCCGTCGAGCAGAAGCGTCTGGCCGTTCATCAGCGCCATGCCGGGGCGGGCCAGGAAGGCGGCGGCTTCGGCCACCTCGGCGCGGGATTTCGGCGTGTCCCAGCGCTCGCCGGCGAAATCCGGCGCGAGCAGGTTGGCGCGCAGGCCGCGTTCGCTCAGTTCCAGCGCGATGGAGCGGATGAAGCCGGCCAGTGCGGCGTTGGCGGCCATCAGATGCGCGCCGCCCCAGGCGCCGAGATGGCCGCGTGCCGCCACGGCGACGATGCGCGCGCCAGGGGCGAAGAGCGGCAGTGCCGATTGCACGGCGGCCACCACGTCGAACACCATCGTGTCCAGCGCTTCGGCCAGTTGCGCGTCGGTCACCTCGGCGAAGCGGGTGCCTTCGCGGACCACGGGCACGTTCAGGACCAGCGCGTCGATCGGGCCTTCGTGGGGCAGGGTGGTTTCCACCTCGCCCTCATGGGCCAGGCGGGTGGCGATCTCGGCGCCGAAGGGGCGGTCGGCGCCCAGGAGGATGATGCGGCTCACAGCGGTGGCACTCCGATGCACTTGCCGCCATCGGCGAGGATCACCTGGCCGTTGACGAAGGCGGCGCCGGGGGAAGCGAGGAAGGCCACGGCGGCGGCGATGGCGCTGGGGTCCGCCGCGGCGCCGCTGGGTTCGCGGGCTTCCATGGCGCGGCGCATTTCGGGCGAGTAGCCATCGAGCATGCGGGTATCGACCATGCCGGGGGCCACCGCGTTCACGGTGATGCCGGCCCAGCGCAGTTCCACGGCCATGGCGCGGGTGAGGCCCACCACCGCGGCCTTGCTGGCGACGTAGTGCGGCATGCCGGCGCCGCCGAGATAGCCGCGCGAGGCGATGTTCACGATGCGCCCGCCCTCGCTCATGCGGCGCGCGCCTTCCTGCGCCACGATGAACACGCCCTGGACGTTCACCGCGAAGATACGGCGCCAATCGGCCAGCGATACATCGGCCACGCCCTCCATGGTGGCGGCGATGCCGGCATTGTTCACCACCACGGCGAGGTCTTCGATGCCGTCCAGTAGTGCTGCGACCTCGGCGCGGCTGGTGACATCGAGGGGGGCGGCGCGTGCGGCGAACCCTTCGGTGCGCAGCGTGGCGGCAGTGTCCTCCGCCGCCGCGCCGTCGATGTCGGTGGCCAGGACGGTGAAGCCATCCTGTGCCAGGCGTGTGGCGATCGCGCGGCCGATGCCGCGCCCCGCGCCGGTAACCACGGCGGTGCCGCCTGCCATGCTGGAACTCCTCCACCCCTGCCATACCCTCCGGCGCCGGGGTGGCGCGGGTCAAGCGCCCGGCGCAATATCATCGCCGTGATAATCGCCCGCGCCCGGCCGGGGGCTCGCCCCGCGCGGGCGGACCGCGCAGTCTGGGCCGGCCAGGAGGAGACCAGACCATGCCCATGATCCGCACCGAGATCAGCGACCACATCGCCGTCATCACCATGGATTCGCCGCCGGTGAACGCGGTGAACCAGCAGTTCATGGAAGAGCTGATCGCCGCGGTGGACCGGCTGAACGACCTGGACGATGTGCGCGTGGCCGTGATCACCGGTGCCGGCAAGTGCTTCTCCGCCGGCGCGGATATCAAGGGCCGGCTTTCGATGAAGGAGGAGCCCGGCAGCTACTGGGCGCATGCCAGGCGGGCGCGCGAGATGAGCTGGTGCATGATCGAGTGCAAGAAGCCGCTGATCGCCGCCATCAACGGGCCGGCGCTCGGCGCGGGGCTGGGCATCGCGGTTTCCTGCGACATCCTGATGGCGGCCGAGACCGCCCGTGTGGGGCTGCCGGAGGTGGATGTTGGCCTGATGGGCGGCGGGCGCCACACCATGCGCGTGTTCGGCCATTCGCTGACGCGGCGGATGATGCTCACCGGCTATCGCGTGCCGGGCGCCGAGCTGTATCGCCTGGGGATCGTGGAATGCTGCGTGCCGCCGGAGCAGCTGATGGACGAGGCGATGAAGATGGCCGCCACCATCGCGGCGAAGAGCCCGCTGGCCACGGCCATGGCCAAGAACGCCGCCCAGACCATCGAGTTCATGACCCTGCGCGACGGCTACCGCTACGAGCAGAACCTGACGCGGCAGCTGAGCCAGAGCGAGGATGCGCGCGAGGCGATGACGGCGTTCGTGGAAAAGCGCGCGCCGACGTTCAAGGGCCGCTGAGGCGCGGCGCGCTGTCGTATTCCGGGTTGGTGGAACGCGACAGCACCAGCTCCGGGTCGGTGTAGCCAGGCTGGGCGGAGGGGCCGAAGCCGCCGCTGATGGCGGCGAAGCGCGCCTCCACCAGCGGCCGGTATTCCGGGTGCGTCATGATGTAGAGGTGGTTGGCGCGCACCCCCTGCACCACGTGCTCGCCCACGCTGCGCGGGTCCATGCGCGCGGCGCTGTCGGTGCGGCCGGGGGCGAAGGCCTGGGTGGCTTCCTCGCCCATGATCGCATCCCGCCGCACCGCGGAGGTGACGTAGAAATTGGTGGAGACGGCGCCGGGGCACAGCACGGAGACGCCGATGCCCTGCGGCGCCAGCTCCGCACGCAGCGCTTCCGACAGGCCGACCACGGCATATTTGGAGGCGGCATAGGCGGTGAGCCCGGCCGGCGCGATCAGCCCGGCCATGGAGGCGGTGTTGACCACATGCCCGCCGCGCCCGGCGGCGATCATGCGCGGCACGGCGGCGCGGATGCCGAGATAGGTGCCGTGCAGGTTGGTGTCGATCACCAGCTTCCACACCTCCTCCGGCATCTCCGCCATCAGCACCGGGCCGCCATCGGCGCGGCGCCCCTGGCCGAGGCCGGCGTTGTTGCAGAGCAGGGCGACGGGGCCCAGCTTTGCCTCCACTGCATCCAGCGCCGCCTGCCAGGCCGCGGCGCTGGTGATGTCCAGCACCACCGGCATTGCGCCGGCGCCGAGGCTGGCGGCGGCT
This sequence comes from Rhodospirillales bacterium, assembly GCA_947460455.1. GTDB lineage: Bacteria > Pseudomonadota > Alphaproteobacteria > Acetobacterales > Acetobacteraceae > CAMDGX01. The sequence goes on from CANHKG010000002.1 coordinate 58,261, forward strand.
TCCGCCAGCGCCGTTTGGTTGATGTCGGCGATCGCCACCTTCATGCCTGCCGCGAGCAGGGCCTGTGCCATGCCCAGGCCGATGCCGCTGGCGCCGCCGGTAACGAAGGCGACGCGGCCGGAAAGCTCATCCATGGCAGATCTCCTTACGCGAGGGTCTTGAAGGCATCGGGGGTGAAGGGGCGCCATTCGGCGGTGCGGCCCTGGCACAGCTTGGCGAACCAGTCGGGGTCGCCCAGCAGGGCGCGGCCGATGGCGATGAGGTCGAACTCGTCCTGCGCCATGCGTTCCAGCAACGCCTCCACCCCGGCCACGCCGGCGCTCTGGCCCTGGCGCAGGGAGGCGATGGCGTCGTTGTCCAGGCCCACCGAGCCCACGGACATGGTTGGCACGCCGAGCAGCTTGCGGGCCCAGCCGGCGAGGTTGAGGGGGGAGCCCGGGAATTCCGGCTCCCAGAAGCGGCGGGTGGAGCAGTGCAGGATGTCGGTGCCGGCCTCCACCAATGGCGTGAGCAGGGCGGCGAGGGCCTGGGGCGTTTCTGCCAGGCGGGCGGCGTAGTCCTGCTGCTTCCATTGGCTGATGCGGAAGGCAATGGGGTAGCCAGGGCCGGCGCCTTCGCGGCAGGCGCGTACCACCGCGGCGGCGAAGCGCGTGCGCGCCACGGCGTCGCCGTTCCAGATGTCGTCGCGGCGGTTGGTGGCGGACCAGAGGAACTGGTCGATCAAATAGCCGTGCGCGCCGTGGATCTCGATGCCGTCGAACCCGGCGGCGCGGGCGGCGGCGGCGCTGCGGCGATAGGCGGTGAGCACCTCGGCGATCTCCGCCTCCGTGGCCGGTTCGCCCACCTGCTCCTCCGCCCCGCGCAGGCCGGAGGGTGAGAGTGGTGGCAGCTGCGCATTCGGCTGGCTGCCCGGCAGGCGCCAGCCGCCGACATGCCAGAGCTGGGCGAAGATCGCCGCGCCTGCCCCCTGCACGGCCTGCACCACCTGCTGCCAGCCGGCGAAGGCGGCGCCGGTGAGGGTGGGGATGTCGGCATGGTCCACCGCCACGGGATGGTCGATGGCGATCCCTTCCGTGATGATCAGCCCCACGCCGCCGGCGGCACGGCGGCGGTAGTATTCGGCGTTGGCCGGGCCCGGCACGCCGCCGGGGCAGGCGCGCCGCGTCATGGGGGCCATGGCCACGCGGTTTGGCAGGGTGAGCGCGCCCAGCCGGAACGGGCGCAGCAACGGGGCCAGCGCTTCGGCTTCTGCGAGGGGGTGCGGCGGCATGGGTTTACCCCCTTTCGGCCGTGGGCGTTTCGGACCGCCCGACGAGAGGCGCGCGGCGGCGCTGCGTCAAATGCCGCTTTGCTGCCGCCGGTTTATTGCATCGGTGATATCGCTATCGCGCTGCCTTGGCGTATTCGGGGTTGCGGAACCGCTCGAACGTCACGTCGGTATCGTGGTACCCGGGCTGCGCGGAGTCCCCGAACGCAGCCACCAGGGCGGCGTGCCTTTCGTCGACATGCCCGCGATATTCGGGATGGGGGATGATGTACATGGCATTCCCCGCGATCGCCCGCAGCACCATCTCGCCCACGCGAACCGGGTCCATCCGCTTGGACTGCTCGGTCCGCAGCGCCTCCGTGCCGATGGTCGCCAATCCGTCGAACGAATCGGGGGCTTTTGCCCGCACAGCGACGGAACTGGCGAACAGGTTGCTGCGCACGCCGCCCGGGCACAGCACGCTCACCCCGATGCCGGCCGGGGCGAGTTCGGCGCGCATCGATTCCGACAGCCCCACAACGGCGAATTTCGATGCGCAGTACGCGGCGATCCCCGCGGGCGCCATCAGGCCGCCGGTGGAGGCGGTATTCACGATATGGCCCCATTGGCCGCGCGCGAGCATGCGCGGCACCAGCGTGCGTGCGCCCAGGAAGGTGCCGGTGGCATTCACCTCCATCACCAGGCGCCACAGTGCCTCCGGCATCTCCGCCACGTTGGTGTTCCGGCCATCGGCGAAGCGACCCTGGGCGACGCCTGCGTTGTTGCAGAGGATCTCGATCGGCCCCAGCGCGGCCTCTACCTTATCCACCGCCTCTTCCCATTCCGCGGCGCGCGTTACGTCCAGCTTCACCGCGGCCGCGAGGCCCGGCAGCGCGGAGCGCGCTGCATCCAGCGCCGTTTCGTTCACATCCGCGATTGCCACCCGCAGCCCGGCCGCGACGAAGGCGGTGGCCATGCCCAACCCGATGCCGCTGGCACCGCCGGTGATCAAGGCTGTCTTGCCTGCGAGGCTTGGCATGGCGTTCTCCTGGTTGCAGGCCGGCACGGCCCGGGCCACGCAGCTAAGCCGCTCTCCGGGCGGTTCGCAACGCGCCCTGCGCGCCCGGCATGGCATCCGCGATGCCCACTGGATTTGACCGGCTCCACCGTTCATATGCTTATGCGATAGTGATACCGGCTGCGATGACCGGCTCGATTCGGGCATATGCAGGCAGGAAACGTGATCAAGATCAGTGAGGACATCGCGATGCCCCCTTCGAAGAAGCCCGCTGCCGCGGCGAAGCCCGCAGCGAAAGCCCCGGCTGCGAAAGCCCCGGCAGCGAAGCCTGCCGTGGTGCAGGCCACCGTCACCCTCAAGCAGCTCGCCGCGCAGCTCGCTGAAAGCCAGCAGCTGACCAAGAAGCAGGCCGAGGCGCTGATGGGCGAGTTCGTCTCGACGGTGACCGAACACCTGAAGAAGGGCGACAAGCTCCGCCTCACCGGTCTCGGCACGCTGCAGGTGCGTGCGCGCCCGGCCCGCACGGGCCGGAACCCCGCCACCGGCGCGACGATCCAGATTGCCGCGAGCAAGAAGATCGCGTTCCAGCCCGCCAAGGAACTCAAGGAGAGCGTCTAGCTCTCCACGCGCTGGGCGAAGCCGGCGCAAGCCCTTCGCCCGCGCGCCAGCGTGGTTTTGAACGTCCCCCCTTGCGCGCCAAGCGGGGGGCGCTACGCGTTGGTACTCCAACGGTATCCTCGATCTCGTGGTTCGGGCGGCTGAGGCCCCTGCCGCATGCCATTGGATGGCGGACAACCATGGAACCCAGGTCCACAGCGGTCGGGCAACAGGCGATGCGGGTGCTGGTGCTGGGCAGCAGCGGGCTGGTTGGCGCCGCGGTGGTGGATTGTCTGCGTGCCGAGGCGATCGAGGTGGTGCCGTTCGATATCGGCGCCGGGCAGGACGTGCTGGACCCATCGGCCGTGCGTGCCGCCGCCGAGGGCTGCCACGCGATCGTGAACGCCGCCGGCGGCAGCATGCCGGGGGTGGAGCCGGGGCGCGGCACCCTTACCCTGAACGTCACCGGCAACTGGAACGTGCTGCAGGCCGCCCGCGCGGTAGGGGCGCGCCGCGTTGTCACTTTCAGCAGCGTCAACGCCCTCGGCATCTTCCGTGGCGAGGCCACGCCCGACTACCTGCCGATCGACGACGACCATCCCATCCGCCCCCCCACCACCTACGGGCAGGCCAAGCGCCTGGTGGAGGAGCTGTGCCGCTGCTTCAGCGAAACCTCCGATATCGCCACCATCGTCTTCCGTCCGCCGGCCGTTGTCGGGCCAGAGCGCCATGCCGGGATGCAGGCCCTGCGCAGCGCCGATCCGGCGGCGGAATGGACCCCGTTCTGGGAATACGGCGCCTGGATCGACACGCGCGACCTCGCCCGCGCCGTGCTGGCGGCACTGACCGTCCCCGGCATCCGCCACCTCACCGGGCTTGTGTGTGCCGATGACACATCCTCGCCGGTGCCGGTGCGGGATCTGGCGCGCAGGCTGCTGCCCGGCGTGCCCTGGCGTGGCCCGGAGCCGGAGGACCCCACCCGCGTGCTGGTGCGGTGCGATCGCGTGAAGCAGGCCCTTGGCTGGGCGCCGATCTACCGCTGGTCGGATGGGGGGATGTGACCATGCGCTGGCTCGTCGGCACCTACGCGGATGTGATCGGGGATTTCGTGCTGGATCCCAAGGCCGGGCGCCTCTCCGCTGCCACGCTGCACCCCAGCCCACCGCGGCCCTCTTTCCTCGCGCTGCATCCGCATCAGCCGGTGATCTACGCGGTGCATGAGCTGCAAACCTGGCAGGGCGGCTTTGGCGGCGCGGCCGCGGCCTACCGGCTGGAAGCCGATGGGACGCTGGCCCCGCTCGGGGCGCAGGGAACCGGCGGCAGCGACCCCTGCCACCTCGCCACCGATGCCGACGGGCGCTGGCTGGTGGTGGCGAACTACAGCTCCGGCCACGTCACCAGCCTGCCGATCGGCGCCGATGCAGCGCTGGGTCCGCCCGCCGAGATCCGCGCCCATTCTGGCGCCAGCATCGATCCCGTCCGGCAAACCCATCCCCACCCGCACCACGTTGCCTGGCGCGGCGGGCGCCTGCTGGTCTCCGATCTCGGGATGGATCGCCTGGTGGGCTATCGCCTGACCGCTGCCGGCCATTTCGCCCCGGCAGGCCACGACGTGGTGACGCCGCCGGGTGGCGGGCCGCGGCGCATCGTCTTCCATCCCTGCCTCCCATGCGGCTGGGTGCTCAACGAACTGCACGCCAGCCTGACGCGGATCGCCTTCGCCCCAGATGGCTCTGCCACCGTGGCCGAGACGGTCCCGATGCTGCCGGTGGGCCATGAAGGGCGGATCAGCGGCGCGGAGCTGCAGGTGACGCCGGATGGCCATTTCCTCTACGCCTCCAATCGCGGCCACGACTGCATCGCCCGCTTCGCCGTGGATGCGGCAACCGGCGCGCTCACGCCCCTGGGCCACACCCCGGCCGGCGGCGCGGAGCCGCGCCATTTCGCCATCAGCCCCTGCGGCGATTGGCTGCTGGCGGCCCATCAGAACAGCGCGAGCGTGGTGCTCTTCGCCATAAGCCGCAGCAATGGTGCGCTGGCCCCCACGGGGCAGTCCGTTGCCATCCCGAAGCCCGTATGCCTGCTGGCCATTGGCGACGTGCCGCGCACGTGATGCGTCAAGCAGGCCGGGGCGAGTCGTTTCGCAGCGGCGTTGCGCGCACGGTTTTCGCCGCCTGCAAGCGACTGGCCTAGGAACGCGGCCGATCGGGTGATTCCAGCGATGCGGCGGCTGCCTTGGCTTCCGGTTGCTGTGCCACCCCAAAGGCGGCGTCGCGCAGGTCCCGCAAGACCCGGGCCTCGATCTCGTGCCGTCGCACTTCGTCATTCAGCTTTGCCACGTGCAGCAACGGGTCGCGGTCCCAGCCAATTGCCGCGAACTCGCGCCGCAGATGATGCTCCGTGGCGGCCGATATGGTGCCGTTCCGGACTTCCCGCTTCAGTGCCGCAATCAGGCCTCGAATGGGGCTCTCGGTCATGATGCGCGCTTCCTGAAATGCCTGGCGCACGATAGCACACCCACGGCGCTTCCCGGTCAGCCCGTGGGGCCGTGCCCGACCCATCCAAACCCACGCGCCCCCCTAGATATCCTGTGGTTCTGAATGGCTTGTTCGCCTGGACAGAAGAGTGGGGTGGGGGCCATGGGAGTAGGAGTCGGAGTCAGGGAACAAAATTCGCAGGCCGCCGGCCGGATCCAATACGGAAGACGAAAATACCACGGCCCATTCCGGTGAAGCGAGGCGCAAGGCCCGGCGGCACTGTCCAGGGCAGCCTGGAACATCAGCGCCGCGGTCGTCGGCTAGGCGACATTTCAGATATGAAATTGTGTGTCGACCGCCATCGCCCACTCGCTGTCTCCGCGCGTGCGGCCGGCAGCGGCGGTGGCATGCAGGCCACGGGTGGGATTGTCGACCACGACAACAGCGTGGCGGACAGTGCCCCCGCCCTCGCCGAATGAGAGCAGCGCGGCGATCCACCTGCGTCCGGAGGGGAGCGGCGCCTGGCGCGGGCGTCTGCTTCAGCCGCGCGGCCAGTTGCCGGCAGCAACGATGCGGTCGTGCAGCCGGCCGGGCGCCATGGCGCAGGCCTGGGCCATGGCCGGCTCGGTGCCGTAATGGCCACCCCCGGGCACCACAACGAGCCTGGCTTCGGGCAGGCAGCGCGCAAGGTCGTAGGAGTTGTCGGGCGTGCAGCAGCAGTCGTAGCGGCCCACCACCATCTCAACCGGCAGGTGGGCGATGCGGTGGGCTTCGTCGAGCAGCTGGGTATCGCGCAGGAAGAAGTCGTTGATCGCGTAGTGGATGAAGATCCGGCCGTAGCGGGCCCCGCGCGCCGGGTCCCACTCCGCCAGCGGGGTGTCGAAATGCATGAAGCCCTGCTCGTAGGCATAGAGCTGGAACGCAAAGCGATCGGCCTCCGCTTTGTCTGGGCCGAGGATGCGGCTTGCATAGGCGCTGCGCAGATCACCGCGCTCCTCCGGGCCGACCAGGCTCGCGAATTGTTCCCATAGCTCGGGGAACATCGACCGCACGTCCTGGAACCACCAGGCGAGGTCCTTGGCGCGGCCGAGCCAGGTGCAGGTGAGGTTGATGCCGAGGCAGCGCTCGGGATGGGCTTGGGCATAGGCGAGCGCGACGATGCTGCCCCAGGAACCGCCGGCGACCACCCAGCTTGTGATGCCAAGCCTCTCCCGCAGTGCCTCCATGTCGGCGATCGTGGCCTGGAGCGAATTGCCTTCGAGCCGCCCGGTCGGCGTGGACTGGCCGCAGCCGCGCTGGTCGAAGCGGATGATGCGGAAGCGTGCCGGATCCCAGAAACGACGCCGGCTGGCGTTGCTCGCCCCGCCTGGTCCGCCATGACAGAGGATGACCGGCATGAGGCTGGGGTCGCCGGCATCCTCCCAGAAGATGGCGTGACCATCCGCACGATCCAGCATGCCGCTCGCGCGGGCCGGGCCGGTGGGATGAAAGGGGTCGTCAAGCCGCCGGATCGTTTGCATCATGCTTCTTTCGACATCAACGGTGCGTGTGTGACGCAGAATGTATCCCCCGCCGGGGCGTCGCTGTCGTGCGCTTCGGCGATTTCGGTGCCGAAGTCGCTGTTGCGCGGGCGGTTGAAGTCTCCAGCGGCAACACGGCGTGGCGTCCTCAGACGTTATAACAAAATGGCTTGCGAACTTAGCGAATTCGGGAATACTGGCAACAAGCATGCGTAGAGAGCGTCTCCGAATCATATAACATTCCGCATGGAGGCTGAAATGAGGCGACGCCAGATGATGGCCGGCATGGCAGCCGGGATCGCGGCCCCCTCGGTGGTGGGCGCCCAGGGCGCGCAGGTCCTGCGCTTCGTGCCCTCGGTCGACCTCACCGTGACCGATCCGATCTACGGCACCTCGTTCACCACGCGAAACCACGCCGCGATGGTGTTCGACACCCTCTACGGCGTGGACGAGCAGATGCGTGCCCATCCGCAAATGGCCGCTGGCCACGTCGTGGAGAATGACGGACTCACCTGGCGCATCACCCTGCGCGACGGCTTGCGCTTCCACGACGGCGAGCCGGTTCTGGCGCGCGACTGCGTCGCCAGCCTGCAGCGCTGGGGCAGGCGCGACACGTTCGGCAGCACGCTGTTCGCGGCCACCAACGAGGTCGTCGCCGAATCCGACAAGGTGATCGTCTGGCGGCTGAAGCGGCCGTTCCGCATGCTGCCCGATGCGCTGGGCAAGATGCTCACCAACGTGCCGGTGATCATGCCCGCGCGGCTGGCGCAGACCGATCCGTATAAGGCGACGCCAGAGATCATTGGCAGCGGCCCCTATCGCTTCCTGGCGTCCGAGCACAACCTCGGCCACCGCGCCGCCTATGCGAAGTTCGACCGCTACGTGCCCCGCCCCGACGGCCCGCCCAGTGCCTTCGCCGGCCCGAAGGTGGCGCATTTCGACCGCGTGGAATGGATGACCATGCCCGACCCTTCCACCGCCGCCGCGGCGCTGGCCAAGGGCGAGATCGACTGGTGGCTGAGCCCCACCAGCGACCACATCCCCAGCCTGCGCCGCAACACCGCGCTGAAGGTGGACGTGATCGACCCCTACGGCAGCGTGGGCATGATCCGCTTCAACTTCCTGCATGCGCCGTTCAGTGACCCCGCTGTGCGCCGCGCCGCGCTCGCGGCCACCAGCCAGTCCGACGTGATGAGCGCCATGATCGGCACCGACAGCAGCTTCTGGCGCCTGCCGGCTGGGTTCTTCACCCCGGGCTCGCCCATGGCCAGCAACGCCGGCATGGAGGCGTTGCGCGCCCCACCGGACCTTGAGCGCGCCAGGCAGATGCTCAAGGCCAGTTCCTACAACGGCGAGAAGCTGGTGCTGCTGGTGGAGGCCACAGCGCAGGTGATCGCCAACCAGGGCGCGGTGATGGCCGACGCCTTCGCCAAGATCGGCTTCAACGTGGACTACCAGTCGCTCGACACCGCCGCCGCCGACCAGCGCATCCGCAACAAGGGGCCTACCGCACAGGGCGGCTGGAGCGCCTATTCCAACACCACCACGGGCCTCGCCGCGAGCAACCCCGCAGCCCACGGCTTCATCCGCGGCCACGGCGA
>CANHKG010000003.1 GCA_947460455.1 Rhodospirillales bacterium
ACAGACGCTCGGCAAGGTTCAACTCGTGATAGCCAGCCATCCCATCCTCCGAGCAAACGCAAACATCAAAGGCGTTGCACCCGGAGTTGGAAACCGCCGTCTTTTTGCTTCTTTTTCTTCAGAAAAAGAAGAGATTTTTCTTTGGCAGAAAAAACGATGACCGATGCAGCGGCGGAGGGAAAGAACTGGATTGCTTCGCTTCGCTCGCAATGACGGGGGTGTGCTGGGTGGGTGGTTTTTATGACCCCAAGCGCTGCCGCACCAGGGTGGTGAAGTAGCGCACGCCGTGCATCAGGGCGTTGTCGTTGAAGTCGTAATGTGGCGAGTGGCAGACGGCGGTGTCGCCGTTGCCGATGAAGGCGAAGTTGCCGGCGGCGTGGGACAGGGCCCAGGCGAAATCCTCGGCCCCGCCGACGCGGGCGGCTTCGCCGTTCACAGCATCGGCGCCGAAGGTGGCGCGGGCGGCGGCGAGGGCGTGTTGGGTGGCGGCCGGCTCGTTGATGAGCGGGGTGAAGACGCGGGTGTAGTCCAGCTCGGTCTCGCAGCGATGGGCGGCGCCGACCGAGGTGGCGATGCGGCGCATGGCGGCTTCGATTGCCTCGCTCACCGCCGGCGAGAAGTTGCGGCAGTCGCCGTCGATCTCGGCGTAGCCGGCGATGGCGTTGCGGGTGCCGTCGGTGCGCAGTTCGGTGACGGAGACGACGGCCAGCTCCGACGGGTCGATGATGCGGGCGACGATGGTTTGCAGTTCCATGACGATGGCGCAGGCAGCCACCAGGGCATCGCGACATTCATGCGGGCGGGAGGCGTGGCCCCCTGCCCCGCGGACGCGGATCAGGAAATTGTCCTCGGCGGCCATGAAGGGCCCGATGCGGGTGGCGAACTGGCCCACCGGCAGGCCCGGGGCGTTATGCAGACCGTAGATCTCATCGAACGGGAAGCGCTCGGCCAGGCCGTCCTTCAGCATGGCGCGCATGCCCTGGCCCCATTCCTCGGCGGGCTGGAAGACGAAGCGCACCGTGCCATCGAACCCGCCCTGCTCGGCCAGGATTTTCGCGGCGCCGAGCAGCATGGTGGTGTGGCCGTCATGCCCGCAGGCGTGCATCACGCCGGGGGTGGCGGAGGCGTAGGGGAGGTTGGTTTGTTCCGGGATGCGCAGCGCATCCATGTCTGCCCGCAGCGCGATGCTGCGCGGGCCGGTGCCCAGGCGCAGCGTGGCGACGACGCCGGTGCCGCCGATGCCTTCCACCACATCGGTGATGCCGAAGCTGCGCAGCTTTTCCGCCACGAAGCGGGCGGTGGCATGCTCCTCGAAGCCGAACTCGGGATGGCGATGGAGGTGGCGGCGCCAGTCTCGCAGTGTGGCTTCGAGGGCGGTGTCCATGGCCTACTTCCGGGCGATGGCGACCTTGGGCAGGTCTTCGTCCAGGATCGACATGGTGAAGATGAAGCTCACTTCGCCATCCTCGTCGTCGCGGTCCAGCGTGCCGACGAACTCGTCGCCAATGCGCACCTCCACGGCGCCGCCCTTGCGGGTGGGCGGGTCGATGAAGATGCGGGTGTTGCCCAGTGTGGCGCGCAGGTACGCCTGCACTCGGGCGATGTCGGTTTCCTTCACGGCGACCTCCTCGGTTCAGGCGCGTGGTCTACGCCGGCACGGCCGGCGTGTCATCAACCCGGGCCGGCATCCGGCCCCTGCGGATAGGAGGTATTGACCACATCGGCGAGGGGCACCGGCCAGTCCACCAAAGCGGGCCCGGTCTTGCGGACCATGACGGTGGAACATTCGAAGCCGCCGGCATTTTCGAAGGCGATGATGGGTTCGGCCACCACGGCGGGGATGATGTGGAGGAAGCGGCTGAGATCCGTCTTCATCACCTCGAACCCGGTGTAGCGGTTGAACAGGCCGGACCAGGCGTTGTCGGAGAAGCGCCAGAAATCCCACGGCATGTCGTGCATCCCCAGCGTCTGGTGGGTGTGCACCAGCACCACGCCGCCGGGGCGCAGCACGCGGTTGAGTTCCACGGCGGCGCGCCAGGGCATCAGCAGGTGTTCGAACACCGAGACGCTCATGGCGAAATCGAAGCTGTCGGCGGGGAAGTAGCGGGAGAGCTCATGCGCGTCGCCCACCACGTCCACGCCCGGGTCCGCCACGATGTCCAGCACCGTTACGTCGCATTCGGGGAACATCTCGCTGCGCTGCACCTGGCTGCGGGCGCGGCCGCCGATATCCAGCATGGTGGGGCGGCGGCCAGCGGCGACGACGGCGGCGACCTCGGCCTGGAAGTCCGGCAGGATGGAGCGCATGTCGGCGGCGCCGGCGACCTTGGCCAGCGTGGAGACGGACCAGGGCGAGGCCGCACCTTCGTAGGAGAGTTCCAGCACGGCGCCGTCGATGGCGCGGGCCCGGTCGATCAGCGCTTCGACCGTGAAGGCCACGCTGCCGTCGGGGGAGACGCGCACCACGTCCAGCTTCTGCATCGGGGCCATGCCGTCGTAGAGCACCCGGGCGCCGAACAGGGCGCGGGCGGTGCCCTCGCCGCGGAAGCGCGTGGGGTCGATGGTGGCCACGCCGCTGAGGCGGAGCAGCGAGTAGAACACCGTGCAGGCGCTGAGTTCCACGTTGGTGACGGGGCCCGGCGCGGCATTGGGATCGGCCAGCGCAGCGGCAGATGGCGTCACCGGCGGCTGGGCCGGCGGGGGGGTGAGCAGGCGGCGCAGGAGGCTGCGGATCATGGCTGGACCTTGACGTGGGGATGTCTTGCCGCGGGCAGGCGCGGCGGCGCGTGAAGATGTGGCCTGCGCCGGGCCATTTGGGCGGAATGTTCACCAGTGGTTAACAAACGGCTTTGTATCATCCTTGGCAACGGTGGGCACCCGCGCGGCAAAATGTCGTGGCCCCGGCTTCCGTCTCCCAGCGGAGGACCAGCCGTTGCCAAGGAATCAGCCAGCCGCGTGGTCATGCCGCGCGGCTGGCATTCTGCGTACCGGGAACGACGATGCCGAGCGCCATGGCGACGGCGGCCTGGCATGGCTCGATGACGGGAACGCCCAGCGCCTCCTCCAGCGCCGTGCGATGGCCGGCCATGCCGGTGCAGCCGAGGATCACCGCGCCTGCCCCGCGTTCCACCAGGCGCTGGCCGGTGGCGACCAGGGCGGCGCGGGTGGCCTGGGGGTCGAGCAGCGCCTCGATGCTGGTGTTCATGGCGATCTCGGCGGCCAGGCGGGGCTCGGCGCCGATGGCGCGCAGGGCGAGGGCGTGGCGGGCGATGGAGGCATCCACCAGGGCGATGACGCCGAAGCGCTCGGCGCGCAGCAGGGCAGTGGCCACGGCGCAGCGGAAGACGCCGAGCACCGGGCGGGGCGTGACCTCTCGCACCGCCTCGATCCCTGGGTCGGAGGCGCAGGCGATGAGGTAAGTGTCGGCGCGCTCGGCGGCGACGGCGCGGCAGAGCGGGGGCACGGCTGCGTGCCAGTCTTGCCAGGAGTAGATGCCCGGGGGGCCGTCGGCGACGGTGGCGACATCGATGGTGGGGCCGGCGGGGCTGCGGAAGCCGGCGATGGCGGCATCGATCCCGGCGCTGCAGGCGGTGCTGCGGTTGGGGTTGAGCAGGAGGACGCGTGCACGGGCAATGGCAGTCATGTCAAACTCCGCTTCGCCATTGGGGCTGCCGTCCCTATATATTGCAGCGCACAACAGAGCGAGGCCGGCTGCGTCGGCCGAGGCCTACAACCTCGCTCCCCCGGAGGGTAGAGCCTTGACCGAGACAGCTGCGCCCGTGCGCTGGCATTCCGCGGAAGCCGTGGCCCCACCGGAGCCGCAACCGGCCCTGGCGGCGCTGGAGACCAAGACGGCGATGCTGCGCGGGATGCGCGGGATGTGCCCGGCCTGTGGGCAGGGGAAGCTGTTTGCCGGGTTCCTGACTGTGTCTGATTCCTGCGCTAAGTGCGGGGAGAAGCTTGGGCAGATCCGGGCTGACGATGCGCCGCCCTATTTCACCATCTTCGCCGTGGGCCACGTGGTGATTCCGGGCATGATGTGGCTGGAGAAGGCCCATGCGCCCGATCTGTGGATCCATGCCGCGATCTGGCTGCCGCTGACCCTGGGGATGACGCTGGCGATGATCCGCCCGGTGAAGGGCGCCACGATCGGGCTGATGCTGAAGCTGGGCTTCGGGCGCGACGCAGGGCAAAGCTGAGGCCCATGATGGCCCCGGCCACGCACGATCCTGCCACCGACTCGGCGCGGCTGGTGCGGCTGGTGCTGGAGGGTGAGGCGCTGACCCGGCTGGACGCCATGCTGGAGGCGGACCGGGCGCAGGCGGTGGATGACCTGCTGCATGAGAACCGCTTTGCCCCCCTGCGGGCGGAGACTCCGGGCCCCTACGCGCTGCGGCTTTCGATCACCGAGGGGCGGCTGGCCTTCGACATTCGCGACGCGGACGAGGCGCCGCTGCATTTGGTGGCATTGGCGCTGGGCCCGTTCCGGCGGCTGATCAAGGACTACCAGATGCTGGTGGACAGCCACGCCATGGCGGTTCAGGAAGGGCGCGAGGCCCGCATCCAGGCCATCGACATGGGCCGGCGCGGGCTGCACAACGAAGGCGCGCAATTGCTGGTGGAACGGCTGGCCGGCAAGATCACCATTGATTTTCCGACCGCGCGTCGCCTTTTCACGCTGGTGTGTGTGCTGCACCAGCGGATGTAGCGCGCGAGCCCTGCGAGGATACGACCATGAAGATCGACGGCACCCCCTACCGCAGCGTGTGGGTGGACCAGGAAGACGGCTGGACGGTGCGCATCTTCGACCAGACGAAGCTGCCCTGGTCGCTGGAGATCCTGCGGCTTTCCACTGTGGCGCACGCCGCCCACGCCATCCGCACCATGCAGGTGCGCGGGGCGCCGCTGATCGGCGCCGTGGCCGCCTATGGCCTGTGCCTGGCGATGCGCGACGATCCCTCCCGCGATGCGCTGGAGCGCGAGGCGGCGATGCTGAAGGCCACGCGGCCGACCGCGGTGAACCTGGCGTGGGCGCTGGACCGCATGCTGGCGGCACTGCGCGACCTGCCGGACGGCCAGCGCGCCCGCGTCGCCTATGCCGAGGCCGGCGCCATCGCCAACGAGGACGCGGCGCAGTGCGAGGCGATCGGCAAGCACGGCGTGGGGCTGATCGAGGCGATCGCGCGCCGCAAGGACGAGCGGGTGAACATCCTGACCCATTGCAACGCCGGCTGGCTGGCGACCGTGGACTGGGGCACCGCGCTGGCGCCGATCTACATGGCGCATGACCGTGGGATCGACGTGCATGTGTGGGTGGACGAAACCCGGCCGCGCAACCAGGGCGCGGCGCTGACCACCTGGGAGCTCGGCCGCCACGGCGTGCCGCATACGCTGGTGGTCGACAATGCCGGCGGGCACCTGATGCAGCATGGCGAAGTGGACATGGTGATCGTGGGGGCAGACCGCGTGACCCGCACCGGCGACGTGGCCAACAAGATCGGCACCTACCTCAAGGCGCTCGCCGCGCACGACAACGGCGTGCCGTTCTGGGTGGCCGTGCCCTCCTCCACCATCGACTGGACGATCCGCGACGGCGTGGCGGAAATCCCGATCGAGGAGCGGGCGGCCACCGAGGTGACGGTGATGACCGGGCGCGCGCTGGATGGCACCATCGTGCCGGTGCGGATTGTGCCGACGGCCACGGAAGCGGCGAATCCCGCCTTCGATGTCACGCCCTCGCGCCTGGTGACGGGGCTGGTGACGGAGCGCGGTTGCTGCGATGCCACGCAGCAGGGGCTGGCCCAACTGTTCCCCGACCTGGCGCCGCGGCGCAGCGCCTGAATCGAGTGTCACAAATCATCTCTTGCGGCGGCCCCCGCGTGGTGGCCATTGTCGGAATCACGATCCTGAACCCGGAGCGTTGCACCTTTGTCCGAACTCGCTGAAATCTGGACCGAATGGGGGCACCTGGCATATGTCGGCGCCTTCATATGGTCGTTCTTCGAGGGCGAGACCTTCGTTCTCCTGGCCTCCGCACTCGGGCATGCCACCGGGCTGGTGAACCCGTGGATCCTGATGTTCACGGTGTGGATCGGCTCCTTCCTGGGTGACCAGTGCTGGTTCTACCTGGGAAGGCGCTATGGCGTGCGCGTGGTGAAGCGCATTCCGGGCGCGGAAGCCAAGGTGGCCAAGGCGATCGACTTCGTGGAGAGGTTCGGCGCCGCGTTTATACTCAGCTTCAGGTTTGCCTACGGCATCCGTAACGTCGCGTCCGTGGCGTGCGGTATGACCACCATGAAATACAGCTACTTCGCTGTCCTCAACTTCATCGCCGCCGGCATCTGGGCGGCCAGCTTCGTGGCCGCCGGTTGGTTCCTCGCCGCCGCCTTCGGGCCGGAGCGGGTGGGCTGGGTGCTGGGCGGCATCGGATTGTTCGTCATCGCCGGGCTGGTCTACAAGGCCCGCTCCTCCCGCAAGCGGGCCGAAGCCCCCGTCTCCTAGGTCCGCCATGGCCCTTTCCCCTGCCGAGGCGCTGGTTCTGCTGGACCCGAATGCCGCGCAGGGGGTGCAGGCCGCCAAGGTCACGTTCCTGGGCCTGCTGGCCGAGGGCGTGCTGCGGGCGGAGCAGGTGAAGGGGCGGATCACCAGCGAGACCCGGCTGCACATCGCCCGCCAGCCGGCCGAGACGCCGCCGCATGTGGGCGCGGTGCTGGATGCGGTGCGCCAGAGCAAGACCGGCAGCGTCTATCAGGTGACACGGCGGCTGGCGCGCGACACCAAGCAACTTTCCAGCTTCGTGCCGGTGCTGGTGCGCCCGCGCCTGGTGCAGCGCGGGCTGCTGGCCGAGCGGCGGCACCAGGAGGAGCGGAAGGTGCTCTTCGTGTTCCGCCGCAACGTGACCTTGTCCACCTTCCACCCCACCGAGGCCGGCGCGCGTGAGCAGGCAAGGCTGCGGGCCATGCTGGACGACGCCCCGGCCATCGCGGCCGAACTGGATCGTGACCCACCGCGCGCCGCGGCGATGGCGGCGGCGCTGGGCCCGCTGATCGTGCTGGTGCCCGCCCTGCTGGCGGTGCTGGGCCCGCTCGCCCATGCCATGGCCCCGGGCACGCAAGGCTTCATCTCCGACGGCGGCGGCGGCGATACCTTCGCCTACATGGATTCCGCGATGGCGGAGATGGACTCGTCGCTGGACAGCGCGCTCTCCGATGCCGGCAGCGATGCCGGCTCCGATGGCGGCGGCAGCGATGGGGGTGGCGGCGGGGAGTAGCTACTCCACCGCGGCATCCAGCGCCGGGTTGGCGGCAACCTCGGCCAGCTTGTCCAGCGCTTCGGCGCGCTGGCCGTCACGCAGCGCGGCGCGGGCCTCGGCCAGGGTGCGCACCATGGCCTGGTCGCTGGGGGTATTGGCGCGCGAGGGGCGCACGGAGCGGATCAGCAGGCGGCTTTCGGCGCGCTCGATCGCCTCCATCGCCTCCCCTGTCCGTCCGACGGCAATCGCGGTGCGGGCGGCGATGATGAAGGCGCTGGCGGGCGCGTCATCGTCCACTGGCGGGTCCGGCAGGCGCACCAGGGGAACCCCATCCTGGCGCGGCGGCACCTGGGCGTGCGCGGCGGGCAGGACGAGCAGGCCAAGGGCCAGGAGGCAGGTGAGGGTCTTCAGGGCATGGGGCATGGCGAGGCTCCGCTTGCGGCACGACAGAGATGGGGCGCGCGCGGCCGCAATGCCATGCGCCAGGTCAATGCCCGGTTACGCCTCGCGCCGGAATGCATCCGCGATGCGGCGAACGGCGCCGTGGGCATCCACCAGCAGCAGGTCGAAGCGGACCCCTTCGCGGCCCCACTCCGGGTGCTCCGCCAGCAGGATCTCCGCCGCCGTGAGCAGGCGGGCCTGCTGGCGCGGGGCCAGCGCATAGGCGGCCTCGGCCAGGCTGGGCCTTTGCTTCACCTCGATGATGGCCAGCAGACCCGCGCGCTCCGCCACCATGTCGATCTCGCCGGCGGCGGTGCGCAGGCGGCGGGCCAGCACGGTCCAGCCATCCGCCTCCAGCGCCCGGGCGGCGGCGGCTTCGGCGGCGAGCCCACCGGCCTGGTTGGCGCGACCACGCAGGCTGCGCCCGGTTTCAGCCATGGCGATCGCGCGCGATCAGGGCGAGGCCCTCGGCCACCGAGACGAACTCGCCGCCGGTGGTCACGCGCTCGGCGCCGAAGCGCTCATCGAACAGGCGGCGCACGGCGGGCACGAAGCTGGTGCCGCCGGTGAGGAACACATGGTCCACCTCGGGCCGTCCCGCCTGCTCCAGCACACGGTCGATGGCGCCGGCGAACTGGGCGATATCGGCGGCGATCCAGCCTTCGAACTGCTCGCGCGTGATCTCGGTATCGATCGCCAATTCCTTATGATGGAAGGAAAGCTGAACCGATTCCGCCCCCGAAAGCGCGGCCTTGGCGGCGGAGACGGTCTGGTAGAGCCGGTAGCCCATCTCCTCCTCGATCAGGGCGATCAGGTTGGCCAGGCGGTGCGGGTCGCGCGCGTTGCGCATCACGTCGCGCATGTCGCGCAGGGTGCGCGGGTTCTTCATCAAGGACAGCCGGTGCCAGCGCGCGAAGGAGGAATACCATTCCGGCGGCACCGGCAGCTCCGACCCGCCCATCACCCGGTAGGTGCCGCCCTTGCCCAGGCGCGGCGCGATCACGTGGTCGATGATGCGGTAGTCGAACACGTCGCCAGCGATGCCCACGCCGGAATGGCCCAGCGGTTCCACGCCTTCACCGGGCACGAAGCGCAGCAGCGAGAAATCGCTGGTGCCGCCGCCGAAATCGCCGATCAGTACCGTAGCCGGCGCGTTCAGCGTGCGGGCGAAGCGATACCCGGCGCCCTCCGGCTCATAGGCCACATCCACCCCGGCCATCCCGGCCTCGGCGAAGGCGGCGCGCAGGCGGGTTTCGCCGAAATCGTCATCCGTGCGCTCCCCCGCGAAGCGCACCGGGCGGCCGGCGACGATGCGCAGCCCGGCCGGGTCCATCTGCGCCGCGGCCAGGAAGCTGCGCAGGAAGGTGGCGATCAGCGCCTCCAGCGTGAAGCGCCGCCCGAAGATGGTGGTTTCGCTGAAGCTGCGCTGGGCGAGATAGGTCTTCATCGACATGATCAGCCGGCTGTCCAGCGGATCATCGAGATAGGCCTCGATCGCCGCCGGCCCGGCCTCATGGCGCAGCCGGCTGCCCTGGGCCACGCCGCGCCCGTAATCCTCGGCCCAGAAGCACAGCACGGAGCGGAACACATCCTGCGTGCCGAAGCGCGAGGTGCTGCTGGTGCCGTCCGGGTTCAGCAGGGCGAGAACGGTATTGGTGGTGCCGAAATCGATACCCAGAACGGCTTTGGGCGCGGGGGACATCCGGCGGATCCTGTGCGGAGGGCCGCGGGTTTCAGCGCAGAACGGGCGCCGCCGCAAGAAGAATCAGAACCGCTCCTGCCCGGTCTGGCGCACCGCATCCGGAAAATCCCGGTAGAGCGCGAAGGTGGGGTTGGCGACCAGGGAATTGAGCCCGTGGTGATGGCCCTCCACCGGGTCGGCGCGGGTGGCGACGTGCCGGAAGGCGGCATCGAGCTGGGCGAGGTCCTGCACCTCGATCATCAGGTGCCAATCGCCGAGCCCCTTGAGCCCGAAGCCCAGCTTGGCACGGGTGAGGCGCCAGCCGGCAATCAGGCCCCGGTCGCGCAGATGGCCCATGTAGCGTTCCACCGCGGCGACGAACGCCATGTCGGAGATGCCGGGCTTGGTGTCGCAATGGATGTGGTAGAGATCCATGGTCAGGGCATCCCGTCTGGTGCCGCACCGCGGCGGCCGCTCCATTCCAGCACCAGCGTGTAGCCTACGGCGAGCAGCACCGGGCCGACGAAGATGCCCAGCAGGCCGAAGGCGATGGCGCCGCCGAGCACGCCGAGCATGGTCAGCAGGAAGGGCAGCTTGGCGCCGCGGGCGATGAAGTAGGGCCGCACCACGTTGTCGGCCATGCTGATCACGCCCGCGCCCCAGGCGAGCATGAAGACGCCCCAGGCCGTCTCCCCGGTGGCGAACAGCCAGAGCGCTGCCGGCAGCCACACCATCGGCGCGCCGATCGGCAGCACCGAAAGCGCGCCGGCCACCACGCCGAGCAGCACCGCGCTGGGCACGCCAGACAGCCACAGGCCGAAGGTGGTGAGCATGCCCTGCACGATGGCGGTGCCCAGGATGCCATAGACCACGCCGCGCACCGTCTCCCCGGTCACGGAGATCAGCGGGTCTGCCCGGTCGCCGGCGATGCGGCGCAGGCTGGCCACCAGGCGCTCGGCCAGGGCATCGCCATAGACATACAGGAAGAAGGCGATGAACAGGGCGAGCAGGAATTCCAGCACGCCATTGGCCAGCCCCAGCAGCAGGCGCAGCCCGAACTGCACGCCGATGCCGAAATAGGGGCGGAAGAAGGCCACCATGGCCTGCAGATCCTGCGCCCAGCGGGTCCACAGGTCGTTCACGGTGGGACCGATCAACGGGATGTCCAGCACCCAGTTGGGCGCGGGCGGCAGGCCGGCGCTGGTGGCTTCCGTCAGCCAGCGTTCGATCTGCTGCACATCGCCGGCGCCGCCGGGGGCGGCCAGGGCCAGCGGCAGCACGACGACGATCGCCGTGGCAGCCACCATCAGCCCGGCGGCGGTGGTGGGGCCAAGCCGCAGCCGATCGCGCAGCGTGGCGTAGATCGGCCAGGTGGTGAAGGCGAGGATCGAGGCCCAGAGGATGGCCGACAGGAACGGGGCCAGCACCAGGAACGACCCTAGCGCGACACCGCCAAGGAACAGGCCCATCAGGATGCGTTCGGCCAGCATGGGCGTCCTCGGCTCCGGCAGTGGCAGGTGGTCCGTATGGACCGGCGCTTGCGGCGAAGCTAGCCTGCCCGCGCCCCGGGAGGAACCGAACATGCCGAAGCTCGCCGCCAATCTTTCAATGATGTTCAACGAGGTCCCGTTCCTGGACCGATTCGATGCCGCGGCGAAGGCGGGCTTCACGGCGGTGGAGTTCCTGTTCCCCTATGATTTTCCCGCCGTGGAGCTGAAGAAGCGGCTGGAGGCGAACGGCCTGACCCAGGCGCTGTTCAACATGCCGCCCGGCGATTGGGCGAATGGCGAGCGCGGCATGGCCTCCCTGCCCGGCCGCCAGCAGGAATTCCGTGACAGCGTGAAGAAGGCGCTGGAATACGCTGACATTCTTGATTGCAAGCTGATCCACTGCATGGCCGGCATCCCGCCCGCCGGCACCAACCCGGTCACCGCGGCCGCGCTTTATGCCAGCAACCTCGCCTGGGGCGGGGAAGAGGCGAAGAAGGCCGGCCGCCGCCTGGCGCTGGAGCCGATCAACCATCGCGACATGCCGGGCTTTCACCTCAACACCGTGGAACAGGGGGCTGCGGTGGTGGATGCGATCGGCATCGACAAGGTTGGCCTGCAGTTCGACATCTACCACTGCCAGATCACCCAGGGCGACGTGACCAAGCGCATGGAGGCGCTGATCGACCGCATCGTGCACATGCAGATCGCCGACGTGCCGGCGCGCAACGAGCCGGGCACGGGCGAGATCGGCTGGGAGTTCGTGCTGCGCCGGATCGACGAGCTGGGCTACCAGGGCTGGGTGGGCTGCGAATACCGCCCCGCCGGCGATACCGTGGCCGGGCTTGCGTGGCGCAAGCGTTTCGGCGTCTAAGCGCCTCCTGTTCAAACATGTTGGGAGTGACCCCATGAAGATCGGTTTCATCGGCCTGGGCATCATGGGCCGCCCGATGGCCCTCAACCTGCGTGCCGCCGGGCATGAGCTGGTGGTGCCGGAGCGCCGCAGCCTGACGCAGGAAATCCGCGCCGCCGCCACCGTGGTGGGCGATGCCGCGCACGTGGCCGAGCAGGCCGACGTGATCATCCTGATGGTGCCCGACACCCCCGACGTGGAAGCCGCCCTGTTCGGCCACCACGGCGTGGCCGAGGGCCTGGCGAAGGGCAAGCTGGTGATCGACATGTCCTCGATCTCGCCCATCGCCACCAAGGACTATGCCGCGCGCATCAACGCGCTGGGCTGCGAATACCTCGATGCCCCGGTTTCCGGCGGCGAGGTCGGCGCCAAGAACGCGGCACTCACCATCATGGTCGGCGGGCCGGAGAGCGCCTTCGAGCGCGCGCTGCCGCTGTTCCAGGCCATGGGCAAGAACATCACCCATGTCGGCGTGGAAAACGGCGCCGGGCAAACCTGCAAGGTCTGCAACCAGATCATCGTTGCGCTGAACATCCAGGCCGTCAGCGAAGCGCTCACCTTCGCCCGCAAGGCCGGGGCCGACCCGGCCAAGGTGCGCACGGCGCTGATGGGCGGCTTCGCCTCCTCGCGCATCCTGGAAGTGCATGCCGAGCGCATGATCAACCGCACCTTCGCGCCGGGCTTCCGCATCAAGCTGCACCAGAAGGACCTGAACCTGGCCCTATCCTCGGCCAAGGAGATGGGCATGGCGCTGCCGAACACGGCGATCGCCCAGCAGATGTTCTCCGTGGTCGCGGCCGCCGGCGGGGAGGAGCAGGACCACTCCGCGCTGATCCAGGCGATCGAGCTGATGGGGAACGTGAAGGTCTGAGCCGGGCAAGCCCGTAAACGTTTCCGTCACGCTCGCGGCCATGGCAGCGTAACGTTTACGGAGACATTGTCTCGCACGGCGCGATCCGGTCTTGAATTAACCGATCCGCAAGAATATTAACGGCTGGCGCCTCAGCTTGAGACGCCGGCCGTTTTCGCGTGCGCTGTGCCATGCACCGGGAACGGCACGACCCTGGATCAGGAGGCCCTTCCCCGATGCGCTTCACGGAAATCGGCCAACAATTGCGGGCCTACCGGCTCGAATCCGGCCTGCGCGCGGAAGAGATCGCCGCCCGCCTCGGCGTCTCCCGCGCCGCGCTCTACCGCTACGAGAAGGGCGAGGTGATCAAGCTCGACACCATCAAGCGGCTGGCGGAACTCCTTAAGATTTCGCCGCTGTCGCTGCTAGGCATCGGGGTGGAGTACTATAACCGCCCGGTGGGCTACCTGGAGCGCATCCGCCAGGTGGAGGAAACCGCCGACCAGATCCTGATGGTCAACGGCCCGCTCTGCTACCTCACCACCTCCGACGGCTACGACCAGGCGCTGTCGGCGGCCTATGAGGAAGCGGCGGAAACCGCGGGGGTGGACCGCAGCACGGCGCGCGCCGCGGCCGAGCAGGTGCTGGGTATTCTGGGCGCACGCAAACGGATGTACAACATGCGCCGGCCCGGCATCATCGCCATGGTCCCGGCCGCGCGGGTGCGCCAGTTGCTGGAACACGGCGTCGCCCCGGGCCTGCAGGTTTCGGAACGCACCCGGCGCATGTGCCGGGAAGCCGCCGCCACCGAGGTGAACAACATCGCCTCGCTGATGGAAGCCGAGCCGATGGGCCTCCAGTTCGGCCTGGTGCAGGCCGCCGACCTCAATGGCGGGTTCGAAATCCTGCGCTCGCGCGACCGCGCCACGCTGGCGATGAACCCGTTCCACCCCGATGCCAGCCCGTTCGGCGCGCCCGGCGTGGCGATGATCACGGCTGCGGACGAAGCCATCACCGCGCATCAGCGCGTGGCCGAAACCCAGTGGCGCGAAGCCGCCAAGGGCGCCACGGCCGCGGCCGAAGTGCGGCGCATGGTGGAGGCTGCCCGGCCGCGCTGAAGCTGAAGCGCGTCCCCCGCGGGTGGGCAAACCGGCACGAGGCGCCTAATCTCCGGCCCTCGTCGCGGGGGATTGCATGACCGAACGCCTGTTCCTGGAAGATTCCTATCAGCGCAGCGCCACCGCGCGCGTGGTTTCGGCCGCGCCCGAGGGCGTGGTGCTGGACCGCACCGTGTTCTACGCCCGCTCCGGCGGCCAGCCCGGCGACACCGGCACCCTGCGCTGGGATGGCGGCGAGATGCGCGTGGCCGAGACGATCAAGGGCGAAGGCGAGGCCATCCTGCACGTGCCGGCCGAAGGCAGCACCCTGCCCCCCACCGGCGCCGACATCACCGGCGAGATCGACTGGGCGCCGCGCCACGCCCTGATGCGCATGCACACCGCCATGCACCTGATGTGCGCCGTGCTGCCCGGCATCGCCGTGACCGGCGGCGCGGTGGGCGGCGATCGTTCGCGCCTAGATTTCAACCTGCCGGAAGCCCCGGACAAGGCCGCGATCGAGGCCGCGCTGAACGCGCTGATCGCCGAGGACCACCCCATCGCGCATGAATGGGTGGAGGAAAGCGTGTTGGATACCAACCCCACCCTGGTTCGCACCCTCTCCGTGCAGCCGCCGCGCGGCACCGGGCGGCTGCGGCTGGTGCGTATCGGCACGGGCGAAACCCCGGTGGACCTGCAACCCTGCGGCGGCACCCATGTGGCGCGCACCGGGGAAATCGGCCGCGTGGCGGTGCAGAAGATCGAGAACAAGGGCAAGCAGAACCGGCGCATTGTGATCGTTCCAGCCTAAAGCCCTGAAGATGAAGGAAATACACGTGGCACAGCACCCGCTGGTCTCCACCAACTGGCTCGCCGAGCGCCTCGGCCAGGCCGATCTCGTGGTGTTCGACACCACGAAATACCTCCCGAACGAGCCGAAGGACGGCAAAGCGGAATTCGCCAAGGCGCATATCCCGGGCGCCCGCTTCTTCGATATCGACGATATCGCGGACGCGGATACCGACCTGCCGCACATGGTCCCCACCGCCGGCCGCTTTGCTGCGAAGCTGGCAGCCCTGGGCATCTCCAACAGCAGCATGGTGGTGTTCTACGACCAGAAGGGCCTGGCCTCGGCCGCGCGCGGCTGGTGGATGATGGGCCTGTTCGGCCACGACCGCGCCGCCGTGCTCGATGGCGGCCTGCCGAAATGGGTCGCCGAAGGCCGCAAGACCGAGGCGGGCGCCCCCGCCCCGGCCGCGCCCGCCAGCTTCCGCCCGGATTTCCGCGCCACCCGCCTGCGCGGCGTCGGCGACATCCTGGGCAACGTGGCCACGCAGTCCGAGCTGGTGCTGGATGCCCGCGCCGCCGGGCGGTTCACCGGCGCGGTGCCGGAACCCCGCCCCGGCATGCGCTCCGGCCACATGCCCGGCGCCGCCAACCTGCCCTACACAGATCTCCTCGCCGCCGACCAGACGCTCTTGCCGCCGGAAAAGCTTCGTGCCCGCTTCCTCGCCGCCGGTGCCGATGGCAGCCGCCCGCTCGTCACTTCCTGCGGCAGCGGCGTAACGGCCTGCATCCTGACCCTCGGCCTCACCCTCGCCGGCTTGCCCGCCGGCGCGGTGTACGACGGGTCCTGGACCGAATGGGGCGGCCGCCCCGATACCCCCGTGGAGACGAACTGAGATGAACGACAAGACAGAGGGCCAGGGCTACTTCACCCGGCTTTCGCACGCGGGGCGCGCCGGCACCAACGTGCGCGGCTTCGTCAACGTGCCCGTGCATCGCGGCTCCACCATGCTCTACGGCAGCATGAGCGAGCGCACCAACGCGGCCAATGAGCGCTTCGAGCAGAAGGCCCATTACGGCACCGGCGGCAGCGCCACGCATTGGGCGCTGGAAAACGTGGTGGCGGAAATCGAGGGCGGCACGCGCTGCCAGATCGTCTCCACCGGCCTGGCCGCCGTCACCGTACCGCTGCTGGCCTACCTGAAGGCCGGCGAGCACGTGCTGATGCCGGATAGCTGCTACGGCCCCGCCCGCACCTTCTGCGACAATTTCCTCAGCAAGATGGGCGTCGCCACCACCTACTACGACCCCAGCATCACAGGCGAAGCGATCGAGGCGCTGTTCCAGCCCAACACCACCGTGCTCTACCTGGAAAGCCCCGGCAGCCACACCTTCGAGGTGCAGGACGTGCCGGCGCTGTCCGCCGTGGCCAAGAAGCGTGGCGCCAAGGTGCTGATGGACAACACCTGGGGCATCCACCACTTCCAGCCCTTCCAGCATGGCGTGGACGTGTCGATCCAGGCGCTGACGAAGTACGTGGTCGGCCATTCCGACGTGCTGCTCGGCTCCATCACCGTGAACACGCAGGAGGATTGGGAGCGTGTTCGCAGCACCTCCGTGATCCTCGGCCAGTATGCCAGCCCGGATGATTGCTGGCTCGCCCTGCGCGGCGCCCGCACCATGGGCGTGCGCATGGACCGGCAGGAGAAGTCGGCGGTGGAAGTCGCCGCCTGGCTGCGCACGCGCCCGGAAGTGAAGCAGGTGCTGCACCCCGCCCTGCCCGGCGCCCCGGGCCACGAGATCTGGAAGCGCGACTTCACCGGCGCCTGCTCGCTGTTCGGCGTGGTGTTCCGCGAGGACATCCCCCGCGAGAGCGTGCACGCCATGGCCGAGGCGCTGCAGCTGTTCGGCAAGGGCGCCAGCTGGGGCGGCTTCGAGAGCCTCGCGCTCCCCACCGGCACCGTCACCCGCACCGCCGGCAGCGGCCAGTTCGGCGGCGAGATGCTGCGCCTGCATGTGGGCCTGGAAGACCCGGACGACCTGAAGGCCGACCTGGAACAGGGCCTCACCGTTCTGAACGCGCGGCGCTGACCCCGATGCCCGACCTTGCCCCCTACGCGGACTACGCGCTGCGTGATGCCGCGATCCCGGAGCTGCCCGGCCACTACCGGGGCAAGGTGCGGGAGAATTACGACCTCGGCGACGGTCGGCGGCTGATCGTCGCCACCGACCGTCTCTCGGCCTTCGACCGCATCATCACCGCCGTGCCGCTGAAGGGCCAGGTGCTGACCCAGATCGCGCGGTTCTGGTTCGACCACACCGCCGATCTCTGCCCCAACCACGTGCTGGAATATCCCGACCCCAACGTGCTGCTCTGCCGCAGCCTCACCATCATGCCGGTGGAAGTGGTGGTGCGGGATTACCTGGCCGGCACCACATCCACCTCGATCCTGTCGATGTACAAGGCCGGCCGCCGCGAAATGTACGGCCACCGCTTCCCGGACGGCATGCGCCCGAACCAGAAGCTGCCCGCCACCATCATCACCCCCACCAGCAAGGCCTTCGACGCCGGCCACGACGAGGAACTCACCCCAGCCGAGATCGTCGCCACCGGCCTGCTCACCCAGGCCCAGTGGGACGAAGTCTGCGCCAAGGCGATGGCCCTCTTCGCCCGCGGCCGCGAGATGGCCGCCGCGCGCGGCCTGATCCTGGTGGACACCAAATACGAATTCGGCTTCGCGCCCGATGGCAGCATCGTGCTGGCCGACGAAATCCACACCCCGGATTCCAGCCGCTACTGGTTCGCCGAAACCTACCCCGCGCGCTTCGAAGCAGGCACCGCGCCGCAAAGCTTCGACAAGGACTTCGTGCGCAGCTGGGTCGTCGCGCGCTGCGACCCCTACAAGGACGACATCCCCGAAATCCCGCGCGAGATCGTGCTGCAGGCCGCCGACATCTACGTGAACGTCTTCGCGGCGATCACCGGCCAGCCCCTGCCCCTGCCCGACCCCGCCGTGCCGGTGCTGGACCGGGTGCGCCACAACCTCGCGCGCTATTTCTGAACAACGCGGCGGCCGCGGCATCCCAAAGCGAAGCGGTCACAGAGAGCACAGAGGGCCACAGAGAATCACAGAGAAGCCGAGCTTGCTTTCTTCTCTGTGATTCTCTGTGGCCCTCTGTGCTCTCTGTGACCCCTTAACCTTAACCCCGCCGAAGCCGCTCCCAGGTCAACGAGAGGGCATCAAGCCGCCGCCCTGCACTTCGCGCAGGTCCCCTCGGCCTCGATCGTCGCCCCGCTCACCTTGAACCCCACCGCCTCGGCGGCGTGCACCAGCGCGTGCGCCAGATGATGGTCGTCGATCTCGGTCGCCTGGCCGCAGCTGCGGCAGATCAGGAACTGCGCGGCATGGTGGTGGTCGCCCTCATGGCTATGCGCGTCGATGCAGCCCACGAAGGCCGAAAGCCGCTCGATCCGGTGCACAAACCCCTGCTCCAGCAGGAAATCCAGCGCGCGATACACGGTGGGCGGCGCGCTCGCCCCGCGATGGCTGCGCAGCTTCTCCAGCAGGTCATAGGCCCCGGTGGGCGCCTCCGCATCCAGGATCAGGCCCAGCACGATGCGGCGCAGCTCGGTCAGCTTCGTACCCCGCCGGTCGCACAACGCGGCGGCGTGATCGAGCTTGGCGATGGTCACGGGGGTGAATTCCGGCGGCATCCGTGTCATGTAGCACTCATGGAGAGCACGCACATACTGTCTGCCGTCAGCTTCGACGCCAACGGCCTTGTTCCGGCCATCGCCCAGCAGCACGACACCGGCGAGGTGCTGATGATGGCGTGGATGAACCGCGACTCCATCGCCGAAACCCTGTCCACCGGCCGGGTCTGCTATTTCAGCCGCAGCCGCGGCAAGCTGTGGCGCAAGGGCGAAAGCTCCGGCCAGCAGCAGCGCCTGGTGGAACTGCGCCTGGATTGCGATGGCGACACCATCCTCCTCCTGGTGGACCAGCAGGGCGTGGCCTGCCACACCGGCAGGCGAGACTGCTTCTACCGCGCCGCCCGCGACGGCACGCTGGTGGAAATCGCCGATCCCCAGGTCTCACCCGAACAGCTCTACGGCCATGGCCACAGCCATTAGCGCCGTTCCCCTCACGGTGCTGACGGGCTTCCTCGGCGCCGGCAAGACCACGCTGCTCAACCGCCTGCTGCCCAAGCCCGAAATGGCCGGCACCGCGGTGCTGGTGAACGAGTTCGGCGAAATCGGCATCGACCACCTGCTGGTCGAAAAGCTGGACGACACCACCGTCCTGCTCCCCTCCGGCTGCCTGTGCTGCTCCGTCGGCGGCGACCTCGCCCGCGCCCTGGCCGACCTGGTGCCCCGCATCCGCACCGGCGAGGTAAAACGCGTGGTGGTCGAAACCACCGGGCTGGCCGACCCCGCCCCGGTGGTGCAAAGCCTGCTGGCAGACGTCGCCCTGGCCCGCCACTACCGCATGGACGGCATCATCACCGTGATCGACGCCGTGCACGGCCTCGCCACGCTGAACGCGCATGAGGAAGCGATCCGCCAACTCGCCATGGCCGACCGCATCATCCTCTCCAAGTCCGACCTCGCCGAGGCGCCCGAAGCCCTCTTCGCCCGCATCACCGCGCTGAACCCCGGCGCCCCCATCATCCCCGCCATCCGCGGCGAGATCGACCCCAACGCCATCCTCGAATGCGGCCTGTTCGACGCCGACGGCAAGATCGCCGAGGTGAAGACCTGGCTGAACGACGCCGCCTGGGGCCGCGCCGGCGCGCATGACGGCAGCATCCACTCCTTCTGCCTCACCTTCACCGAACCGCTGCACTGGTCCGGCATCGGCATGTGCCTGGAAATGCTGATCGGCACCCGCGGCGAAAACCTGCTGCGCGTGAAGGGCATCCTGAACCTCGTCGGCCAAGACCGCCCCGTCGCCATCCACGGCGTGCAGCACATGTTCCACGAACCCGTCCTGCTCCCCGCCTGGCCACCGGGCGACCCGCAAACCAGCCGCATCGTCTTCATCACGAAAGACCTCTCGCGCGAGACGATCGAGCAGGGCCTGCTGGCCTTCGAACGCGCGGCGGCCGGCTAGCCCCGCGACAAACGTGCGCGTCCGTCGCATGATGGTGCCATGACCGATCTGCGTGATGGCCCGATGCGCGCTCCCCTGCCCCGCCGCCGCCTGCTCGCCGGCGCCGCTGCCCTGCCCTTCCTGCCCCGCCCCGCCCTGGCCCAGGCCAAGCGCGGCGGCCGCCTCACCGTCGCCGCCGATTCCGAACCACCCAACCTCAACCCCGCCATCATCGCCAGCAACGGCGTCTTCTTCGTCGCCAGCAAGGTCATCGAACCCCTGGCCGAAGCCGACTACCGGGCCAAGGACGGCCTCGCCCCCCGCCTCGCCACCGCCTGGGAAGGTGCCGCCGACGGCCGCTCCCTCACCTTCACCCTGCGCCAGGGCGTTACCTGGCACGACGCCAAGCCGTTCTCATCCGCCGACGTCGCCTTCTCCGCGCTGGAGGTCTGGAAGAAACACGGCAATCTCGGCCGCGCCGTGTTCCGCGAGCTGGAAGCGGTGGAAACGCCGGATGCCCACACCGCCATCTTCCGCTTCGCCGTGCCCACCCCGGCACAGCTCATCCGCAACGCCCTGCCGGCCCTCACCGCCGTGGTGCCGAAGCACCTGTACGAGGGCACGGACATCATGCGGAATCCGGCCAACCAGAAACTGGTCGGCACCGGCCCGTTCCGTTTCGCCGAATGGCGCCCCGGCGAATACACCCGCCTCGTCCGCAACCCAACCTACTGGGACCAGGCACGCCCCTTCCTCAATGAGATCGTCTACCGCGTCCTGCCAGACCGCGCCGCCGCCGCCAACGCGCTGGAAGCCGAGGAAATCCAGCTCGCCGCCTTCTCCGCCGTCCCGCTGGCAGACCTCGACCGCATCGCCAAGGTGCCGGGGATGAAGGTCTATTCCAACGGCTACGAGGGCCTCACCTACCAGCTGGTCGTGGAAATCAACCACCGCCGCAAGGAACTGTCCGATGTGCGCGTCCGCCGCGCCATCGCCCACGCCATCGACCGCGATTTCGTCGTCCGCGCCATCTTCCGCGGCTTCGCGGCCACCAGCCAGGGCCCCGTGCCCAAGAACGACCGCGTCTTCCACGCAACGGATGTCGCCGGCTACGGCTTCAACCCCCAGCGCGCCAACGCCCTGCTGGACGAAGCCGGCTACCCCCGCAGCGAGGGCGGCATCCGCTTCCGCCTCCGCCTCCTCCCCGCCCCGTTCTTCAACGAAACCCGCCAGTTCGGCGACTACCTGCGCCAGGCGCTGGCCGCCGTGGGCATCGACGCCACCATCGTCTCCAACGACACCCCCGCCCACCTGCGCGCCGTCTACACCGACCGCGCCTTCGACATCACCGTGGCCTCTCCGGTCTATCGCGGCGACCCCGCCATCTCCACCACCATCCTGTTTCAAAGCGGCCTGCCCGCCGGCGTCCCTTTCGCCAACCAGTACGGCTACGAAAACCCGGAGGTCGATGCCCTCATCAAGCAGGCCGCCGCCACCATCGACGATGCCGAGCGCGTGCGCCTCTACAACGCCTTCCAGAAGCAGGTGACGGACGACGTCGCCCTGGTGAACGTCGCCGAGTTCAGCTTCATCACCGTGGCGCGAGACAATGTGCTGAACGTCTCCAACAACCCGCGCTGGGCCGTGTCGAACTGGGCCGATACGGGCTTCGCGGTCTGACCCCATGGCCGGCCGCCGCCCCCTGGCCCTGATGCGCCGCCGCCTCATCGGCGTGGTGCCGGTCTTCGCCCTCGTCGTGCTCGGCGCGTTCGCGCTGCTGGAATCCGCCCCCGGCGACGCGGTCGATGCCTACCTCGCCGGCATCGGCGGCGGAGATGCCGCGCAGATGGCCGCCCTGCGCGCCGAATGGGGGCTGGACCAGGGCCCCCTGCCCCGCTTCCTCGCCTATATCTCGGCCCTGGCGCGGCTCGATCTCGGCTGGTCCACCGCCTTCGGCCGCCCGGTGCTGGATGTGGTCCTCGCCCGCCTGCCCAACACCCTGTTGCTGATGGGCCTTGCCACCGGGCTCGCCCTCTCCCTCGGCTCGCTGCTCGGCATCATCTGCGGCGCCCGCCCGGGCTCCCTGCAGGATCGTACGCTGTCGCTCGCCGCCATCGCCCTCTACGCCATGCCCGGCTTCTGGCTCGGCCTCGTCCTCATCGTCGCCTTCTCGGTGGAACGCCGCTGGCTGCCCAGCGGCGGCATCGAAACCGTCGCCTCCGGCCTCACCGGCCTAGACCGCGCGGCCGACATAGGGCGCCACCTCGTCCTGCCCGTGCTCTCCCTCGGCCTCGTCTACATGGCGCTCTACCTGCGCCTGATGCGCGACGGCATGGCCGAGCTGTGGGCCCAGGATTTCGTCCGCGCCGCCCGCGCCCGCGGCATGCACGGCGCCCGCCTGGTGCTGCGCCACGTCGCCCGCAACGCGCTGCTGCCGGTCGTCACCATGCTCGGCCTGCAATCCGCCGCCATGCTCGGCGGCAGCGTGGTGATCGAAAGCGTCTTCGCCATCCCCGGCCTCGGCCGCCTGGCCAGCGAAGCCGTCGCCCGGCGAGACACCCCCCTGCTCCTCGGCGTCATGCTGCTCAGCGCCATGGTGGTGATGCTGGTAAATCTCCTGGTGGATCTCGCCTACGCCATGCTCGACCCCCGTGTTGGCAGCGGAACCGGCGGATGACCAGCAAGAAAGACTCTTCTTTTTCTGAAGAAAAAGAAGCAAAAAGACTTTTTCCACCAGATGCGGCGCCGCCCGTTTTTCCCGGCGCCAGGTCGGAAAAATTTTTTGGTTCTTTTTTTCAAAAAAGAACATCCTTGCTGTTTCGCCTCCTCTCAACCGGCGAAGGCCTAGCCGGCCTCACCATGCTGGCAATCCTGCTGGCCGTCGCCCTCGCCGCCCCCATCCTCGCCCCCGGCGACCCGCTCGCCATCAAGGGCGATCCCCTCCTGCCGCCCTGGCAGACCATGGCCCACCCCCTGGGCACGGATCGCCTGGGGCGCGATGTCCTCTCCGCCCTCATCCACGGCGCCCGCACCACGCTGCTCGTCGCCACCGCCGCTGCCGCCGCCGCGCTGTTCATCGGCATCACCGTGGGCACCATCGCCGGCTTCCTCGGCGGCTGGGTGGATGAGGCGCTGATGCGCGTCGCCGAAGCCTTCCAAACCGTCCCCGCCTTCCTCCTCACCCTGGCGCTCATCTCCGTCACCGGCCCGCGCGTGCCCACCATCGTGCTGGGCATCGCCATCGGCGCCTGGATGCAACCCGCCCGCATCACCCGCGCCGAGATCCTTTCCCTGCGCGAGCGCGATTTCGTCGCCGCCGCCCGCGTCATCGGCATGCGCCCGCTGGAAATCGCCTTCCGCGAGGTCCTGCCCAACGCCCTCACGCCCGTCGTCTCGCTCGCCGCCGTCATCGTCGCCGCGGCGGTGCTGATCGAGGCGGCACTGTCCTTTCTTGGCTTCGGCGACCCCAACCGCTTCACCTGGGGCAGCATGATCGCCGAGGGCCGCACCGTCCTGCGCCGCGCCCCGTTCCTGTCGATCATCCCCGGCATCGGCCTGGTCCTCACCGTGCTCGCCGTCCACCTCACCGGCCAGGGCGTCGCCAAGGCCCTGCGCACACGGCGGCACGCGGCATGATCGCGGTGCAGACCCTGTCCGTCGCCTATGGCAGCGGCGCAAAGGCGCTGGACGACATCACCCTCTCCCTCGCCCAGGGCCGCCGCCTCGCCGTGCTGGGCGAAAGCGGCTCCGGCAAATCCACCCTAGCCATGGCGATCTGCGGCCTGCTCCCGACCGGCGCGCGCCTCTCCGGCCACATCACCTTCCCAAGCCTCAACACCCCAGTCCTGGGCCGCGACATCGGCGTTGTTTTCCAGGACCCCGGCGGCAGCCTTAACCCGGTGCTGACCATCGGCGAGCAGATCGCCGAGGTCGCCGTCGTCCATCGCGGCCAGTCCTGGCGCGAAGCCGAAGCCCACGCCGCCCGCCTGCTGGACCGCATGGGCATCCCCCACCCCACGGAAGCCCTACGCCGCCACCCCCACGAATTCAGCGGCGGCCAACGCCAACGCATCGCGCTCGCCGCCGCGCTGGCCGCCGACCCCGTGCTGCTGATCGCCGACGAACCCACCAGCGCGCTCGACACCGTCGTCCAACACGCCATGGTCGAACTGCTAGACAGCCTGGTCCGCGAACGCGGCCTCACCCTCCTCTTCGTCACCCACGACATCGCGCTCGCCTCGATGCTGGCCGACGAGGTCGCCATCCTCCACGCCGGCCACCTGATGGAATCCGGCCCGGTCACCCAGGTCTTCCGCACCCCCACCCACGCCTACACACGCGCCCTGCTCGCCGCGCGCCTGGACCTGGACACACCGCTCCAGCACCGCCTGCCGGAAATCGGCCCCAACTTCACCGTGGTCACCCCAAATGGCTGACCCGCTGCTGACAATCCGCGGCCTGCGCAAGACCTTCACCCGCGCCGGCCAAACCGTGGCCGCCCTCGATGGCGTGGACCTCGATGTCCCCCCCGGCACCACCGTCGCGCTGGCCGGCGCCTCGGGCTCCGGCAAATCCACCCTCGCCCGCTGCGTCATGCGCCTCACCACGCCGGATGCCGGCACCATCCACCTCGCCGGCACCGACCTCCTCGCCCTCCCCGAGCCCGTCCTGCGCACCCTCCGCCCCCGCTTCCAGATGGTCTTCCAGGACCCCTCGGCCGCCTTCAACCCCCGCGCCACCGTGCTGCGCGCCCTCTCCGACCCGCTGCGCCTGCACAACCTCGCCCCGCGCCACGAATGGCGAGACCGCGCCCTCGCACTGCTGGCGATGGTCCGCCTTCCGCCAGACCTCATCGACCGCCGCCCGCACGAGCTCTCCGGCGGCCAGCGCCAACGCGTCGCCATCGCCCGCGCCCTGGCCACCAACCCCAGCCTCGTCGTGCTGGATGAACCCGTCTCCGCGCTCGATGTCTCCGTGCGAAACGCCGTCCTCAACCTGCTGCAGGACCTGCAGGACCGCACCGGCGTCGCCTACCTGCTGATCTCCCACGACCTCGCCGTGGTTCGCGCCATCGCCCGCACCGTGGCCATCATGGAAGCCGGCCGCATCGTCGAACACGGCCCCGTCGCCGAGGTCTTCGCCCACCCCAGCACCGAAACGACACGCCGCCTCCTGGCCGCCGTCCCTCGCCTGTCGCTGGCCTGAAAGAAAGCCAGAGTCACCACGGAGGCACGGAGGGCACGGAGAAGGCACGGAGAAGCACGCCAGGTTGCTTCCTTCCCCCCAACGCCGATGTCCCGGGGCGAGGCGGTCGAACGCTGACCATCCTTCCCCTCCGCGCCGTCTCCGTGCCCTCCGCGTCTCCGTGGTGAACCTTTCTTCCGTCGGCGCATCGCCACGGACATCAGGAATTTTTTTCACCAATCCTGGATTTTTTTCTATACACCGACCTTTGTTGGTGAGAGAATATATCCGATGTCCCTTCTCGCCACCGCAGCGCCCCAAGCCGTCCCGGCTCGGGCGCCCCTGGCCGACGCCGCTTCCCCCCTCCTTCAGGGGTCGGAGAATCGCGTCCTGATTCTGGCGCTCACCCTCCTGCGCCTGTCCACGGGCATCGCCCTCCTCCCCGCGCTCCTCCTCGCCCTTCTCACTGCCGCCACCACCCGCCGCCCGCGCGCCCACACCCTGTGGTACCTCTCCCCCTCCGACCAGGACAGCATCGAAACCTTGTCCCCCCGCGCCCAGCGCACCCTGCGCCGCCTCCTCGCCATCATCGGCTGGGCCGTCGCCGGGTACCACAACCGCGGCATGCGCCCGCACGCCCGCACCAGCGGGAGAACCGCGTCCAGCCCCCGCCCGACAAACGGCCCCCGCGCACCCCCGCGCCCCACCTGAACCCCAACGCACCCCGAATCCGTCGCCAAAACCCCGCATCGCGCGGCGACGACTCACGCCCACACCTCAGCCGAATTCCCGCACCGCCCACACCAGCACCAGGTAGCGCCCCACCTTCGCGATCGTCACCAGCACCAGGAACCGCCACAAGGGCTCGCGCAGCATCCCCGCGATCACCGTCAGCGGATCGCCCACCACCGGCGCCCAGCTCAACAGCAAAGACCACCGCCCCCAGCGCTCATACTGCCCGCGCGCCCGCGCCAGCGCCGCCGGCGAGGCCGGAAACCATTTCCGGTCGGAGAACCGCTCCACCACCCGCCCCAGCGCGTAGTTCACCACGCTGCCCAGCACATTCCCCAGGCTCGCCGCCAGCAGCAGCAGCCCCACCGGCTGCTGCCCCGCCAGAACAAGCCCCACCAGCACCGCCTCCGATTGCATCGGCAGGATCGTCGCGGCCACCAGGGCAGACAGGAACAAGCCGCCATAGGCGGCGGCATCGGCCAGCACGTTATTCGCTGAAGCGCAGAACCACGTTGCGGATCATCCGCGACACCTGGTTATCGAAATTGTTCCACGGCAGGCTGCCGCAGAAGGTGATCGAGCCCACCGAGAACACCGCCCCACCCCGCGCCGTGGTGAAATACACCATGTCGCTGCGGATCAGCGGATCCGGCGCATTGCTCATCTTGTTCTCGCGCGGCTGCAACACGTCCTCCGGCGTCACCCCGAAATGCGCCTGGTGCCCCTCCGACCGGCACAGCACCACGGTGTTCGGCGGCGAGCCCAGCAACGGATCGGCCCGGTCCAACTCGAACCCCGCCGCGCCGCCACCCGAGAACCCGAAATCGCCAATCACCTCGCCGTCCACGCCGTCAAAAATCCACGCCACCTCCGGCGCGAAACTCTCCGGCAGCCGCCGGTAGTAGCTCCCCTCGAACCGCCCCTGCGCCGAGAACCCTACCCCCGCCAACTTCTGCGGCGCCCGATCCTGCCGCCGCCACAACCCGCCATACCCGCCATCGAACTGGTGGTAGTATTCGCCCGGGTCAGCCGCCCAGGCCCGCGTGCCAGACTCCGTCCGCCGCAACTCCAACGTTCCCGGCACCGCGGCGCTCACCGCCACCCGCCAGTAAAACCCGTTGCCGCCGAGATACACCAACCGCCCACCATCCGCCGTGAAGTCCCGCAGCGCATCCAGCGTGCCGAGGCTTTGATACTCGGGATGAGACGGCGTCAGCACCACCTTGTAGCGCGCCAGCAGATCCGCCCCTTCCGCCTCCACATCGTGGTCGGTGATCGCATCCCACGCGATCCCCATCGCATCCAGCCAGGCCGCCAGATGCATATCCGCCGGAAAATGCCGAAGGCCGGAGCCACGCTGGTCCGGATACGCCAGATACCCCGGCCGAAACGTCAGGATCGGCCGCAGATGCGACGAATGCGCCACGCCAGACCCATCGGCGTGCCAATTATAGGTGGAAAGCCCAAACTGCGGATTGTCTCCGGGATGATGCGGATAACTCCCAGGCCACGCCGCCCGCCGCTCCCGATACGCCTCGTCATAGTTGCCGCGGTCGTAGTTGGCGTACACCTGATACGTGTAGGTCGAGAACAACAACGCCACCTTCGCCGTCGCCGTCCCCGCAGGCGGCAGCACGAAAAACGGCACAACGTCCTCGTCCGTCCCCGCCCGCAGCCGAATGCCATACACCCCGCTCGGCAGATCCGCCGGCACATCAAAGAAGAAATCCGTCTCCCACCCGCAATCGTACAGATCATCCTCATGGAAATGGATCGCGGCATACTCGTCCGGCGCATGCCGCCAGTTCAGCTCCCGCCCACTCCAGAACGCCCCACGGCTGGCACGCGTCGGCATGTTCACCAACCGCCCATGCCGCCGATGCGGCCCCTGGTCCAGAATCTCCGCCGTATCCTGGCCCAGCGCGAAGTTCCACCAGGCATGAACATGTGTCCGAGGCATCTGCCCCGGCTCCACGATCCCCGGCGCCCCCGCCCGGTCGCCGTCGAGAATCAGCGGGTGCTCAAGCCGCCCGTTGAAGTGGTCCTTGGGGGTGCCGTCCGCATCCGGCGCGGCGGCAAGCAGCAGCCGTCCCGGCGCCGAAACCGAGCCATCCGCCGTTGCGTAGAGCAGAGAGCCGGCCATGCCGCCATGGCCCCAATCCTCGTGCAGCTTGTCGACCGTGAGGCCCACGGCCGCAGGGCCGACAGACAGACGAAGCTGATACCAGCGGCGTTCGAGGAACGGGCATTCCTGCCGCAGCTCCTGGTCGCCGAACCGCAGCACAACCCCGTCGCGCGCGATGTGCAGCGACACGCCTTCCCAGCCCAGCACCGCCTGCGGCCGCCCATCGAGCAACCAGGGCTGCACCCTAATGCACAGCGTCCAATGCCGCCCCAGCGGCAGCCCGGCCACGTCGATCTCCGCATGGGACCCACGCAGGGCCCACTGGAACCGCCCCGTGTAGCTGCCGGCAAAGGCGGCGGGAACATCCTCGAAGCGCATGCCCGGCCCTGCCGGATTGGGATCGGCGCTGCGGATGCGCACAAGATCGGCGCGGTACTCCGGATGCGTGGTCGAAGCCTTCAGCGCAATGCCGCCACCGGCACGAACCGAAAACCGGTCGGCATACCCGATCAGCGGTATCATGCGGCCTCCCGCGGCAGGGTCTCCAGCGCCGCGGTGAAGCGCCGCATCATCTCGTCGATCTCCGCTTCCGTGATGATCAGCGGCGGCGAGAAGTTGATCGTATCCCCCACCACCCGCAGCAGCAGCCCCTGCTCCATCATCGCCTGCATCATCGCCTGCCCCCGCACCCCCGGCTGCCCCTTCAACGGATGCAACTGCACCGCGCCGCCCAGCCCCAGCGCCCGCGTATTGAACACCAGCTCATGGCCGGAAAGCCCATGGATCAACCGGTGCAGCCGTGGCGACACGCGCTGCACATGCCCCACCAGATCCCGCTCCTCGATGATCTCCAGCATCCGCAACGCCACGGCCGCGGCCACGGGATGCCCGGCATAGGTCGCCGCATGAGGCATGGTGCCGATCACGTCCGACGCCTGCTCCAGCACATCGTAGAATTCGCCCGACATCACGATGGCCGAGATCGGCATGTAGGCCGCCGACAACGCCTTGGCGAGCGACATGCAATCCGGCGTGAACCCGAAGGTCTCGGCCGCGAACATGTGCCCGGTGCGGCAGAACCCGGTGATCACCTCGTCATCGAAGAACAGCACCCCATACCGCGCCAGGATCTCCTGCAAACCCGTGAGATACCCCTGCGGCGGCAAAACACAGCCGGCGGAATACGAAACGGGATCCAGGATCATCGCCCCCACCGTCTCCGGCCCCGCCTGCTCGATGGTCTGCTCCACCTCCAGAAGCATCCGCGCGGTGAACTCCGCCTCGCTCTCCCCCTCCAGCGCGCGGTTCACGAAATCCGGCTGGCCCACCGTCAGCACATCGTCCATCGGCAGGTTGAACGCCGCGGCCGTGCCCGGAAACCCACCCAGCGCCGCCGTGGCCATGGTGCCGCCATGGTAGCTGCCGGTGCGCGCGATCACCTTGGTGCGCTTCGGCTGGCCCAGATAGGCGTTGCGGAAGCGCATGAACTTCATCAGGAAGTCGTTGGCCTCCGACCCCGTGGAGGCAAACGCCACCCGCGCATCCTTCATCGGCGCCAACGCCGCCAGCTTCTCGCCCAGCGCCAACGCCGCCGGCACCGTGCGATACACGCCAGAGGCATAGGCCGGCAGCGACCGCATCTGCCGCACCGCCGCCTCCACCAGCTCCTCGTCCGAAAAGCCCAGCGCCGCGCAATAGAAGCTGGCCGTGCCCTCCATGTATTCGCGGCCATTCTCGTCGATCAGGAAGATCCCGCGCCCGCGCTCGATCACCATCGGCCGCGTGGTGCGGGCCCGGCGCAGATTGGTGAAGCCGATCAGCGCCGCATTGTCCGGCGTGTTGTCGCCACGGGAAATCCGCATCCTGGGCCTCACCTGTTGCGTGCCAGGCCAGCGTGGCCAGCGGCGGCAGCCACGTCAATCACGCGGTTGGCGCGGCCGCCGCTCTGCCTGATACTCGCTGAAACGGCGCGCCACTCCCGGCCGCCAGGGAGACGTCGCATGAGCATCGAGTTCTGGACCTGGAACACCCCGAACGGCCGCAAGATCAGCGCGGCGCTGGAGGAGATGGGGCTGGCTTACGACGTGAAGCCGGTGAACATCTCCAAGAACGAGCAGTTCAACCCCGAGTTCCTGAAGTTCTCGCCCAACAACCGCATCCCCGCCATCGTCGACCCCGACGGCCCCGGCGGCAAGCCGATCACCGTGTTCGAAAGTGGCGCGATCCTGATCTATCTCGGCGCCAAGACCGGCAAGTTCTGGCCTTCGGATATCCGCGCCCAGGTGCCGGTGCTGGAATGGCTGATGTGGCAGATGGCCGGCTTCGGCCCCATGCCCGGCCAGGTGCACCACTTCCTGATGGTGGAAAACGAGCAGGACCGCCGCTACGGGCTGGAGCGCTACAGCAAGGAAACCCGCCGCCTGTACGGCGTGGCCGACCGCCGCCTGGCCGAGGTGGAATTCTTCGCCGGCGACATTTCGATCGCCGATTTCGCCATCCTCGGCTGGGCCTGGCGCCACGAACGCCACCTGGTGGACCTGGCCGATTTCCCGAACGTGAAGCGCTGGTACGAAACCATGATGGCCCGCCCCGCCACCAAGCGCGGCTTCGAAGTGGCGCTGAGCTAGATTGGAGACTCTGGGTGGCGCGCGGGGCATTTGACGCTCCGCACGCCAGCCCCTAGAAGGACCGCAGCAAACGTCGTGTGACCATTGCTCCAGGCGGAGGGGTGGCCGAGCGGCTGAAGGCGACGGTTTGCTAAATCGTTGTACGGGTTAAACCGTACCGTGGGTTCGAATCCCATCCCCTCCGCCAACTCTCCCCTCAGACGAAACTTGCAGTCTGGAACAGCGAACTTTTCGTTGCCTTGCAGCATTGCTCCCACCCCTGCTCCCACCTCGCACGCCCACCCCGCCCGATCCTGTGCCGTTCTCATGGACACGCCCCGGCTTCCTGCGGCCCCCCTGGGAGCGACTCCCCGCCCTCCATCGACGGAACCAGGATGTGTTGCACCGCGACGGTGCCTATCGTCCGAGAAGCTGGGCGTCCTCACCGCGTCCCGCCTCCTCCGGATTATCGAGGGGGCGGGGGGCAGGTCCTCGCCCTGGCCCGCGCCCTGGGGTCCTGCCTGCCGGCTACAGGTCGAGCGAGTAGCACAACACGTCAGTGAGGCCCTGCACCGACACCTCCACCAGAAGCCTGTCGCCCGAACACGAACTGCCAAGTCTCCTCGACCTTCAAGTTCCAAAGCTCTTCGGGGTAGGGTTCCTCGGGAAGTTCGTTCAGGACCTGCTTGATGGTCCACTGGACGGCTGCTCGGGTCTGCTGCCGCTGTCGCCACTGGAAGACGCCGACATGGTCTTGCAGCTTGGCCAACAGTTCCTTGGCGACCTTCTTCACCTGGAGCGTCTGGGCCTTCGTCAGCTTGGGCTCTGGGCGGGTCAGAAGGTCGTAGATGGCCAGCTCCTCCTCCGTCAGTTCCTCCCTGGCGGCCCTCCCGTCCTCCTCGTTCAGGGTCTTGATGAAGTCCTTGAGGCGCTCGAAGGCCTGCTCCACGTTGCCGCTGGCGGCGTTGTATTCGTCGATCAGCTTCTCCAGCTTCTCGATCAGGTCCACCCGTGTGGGGTTCTTCGCGGCCATCTCCTGGGCCTTCTGAGTGGCCTGGGTCCGGAGTTCGTCGATGGTGGTCCTGGGGGCCTTCGCGAAGGCGGCGGCCAGTGCCTCGAAGTCGATGGTCGAGAGGTCCACCGCGCCCTCGGCAGGTCCGCCCTCGGGGATCGGAGCGGTGATCTCCACGCCTAGAACGTTCTGGTCCAGCAGCGCCTCGATCTGGGCTGCCAGTGCGGAGATGTCGGCGGGGCCGAGATGGTTGCGGATCGCTTGGGCGACCACTGCGACAGCGGCCACACGGCGCAGGAAGGGGGCTGCCCGCTCATCCGGCAGCACGGCGCCATACGCCCTCACAGCGGCATCAGCGCGCCTCAGGAACCCTCTGCGGAGGTCGTCAGGGGCCAACAGGGCCTCCTTCGCCTGGCCAATCCGCTGGGCTCGCTGCAGCTTCTCCACGTCGAGAATGGCCGAGGTGTCCACACCGTGCTGGGTGCAGTAGCCCTCGACATCGGCCAGCGCCTCCTCCAGCTGCTCCACCAGGGCCAGCTTGTCCCGGATCGGCTTGGCCTCGCCCTTCGGCGCGCCGTAGATCGCCAGGGCGTCCTGCAGGTTCGCGAAGACGCCCACGTAGTCCACGATGGTCCCGGCCCGTTTCCCAGGGGCATTCCGGTTCGCCCTGGCGATGGTCTGCATCAGGGTGTGGTTCTTCATCGGCTTGTCGAGATAGACGGTGCTGCAGGTCGGCACATCGAAGCCCGTGATCCACATCGCGCAAACGAACACCAGCCGTAGCGGATGCTTGGCGTCCTTGAAGTCCCGGTCCAGGTCCTCCTCAACCATCCGCTTGCGGTGCGGAGTGATGTCCAAGCCCCTGGCCTTCATCTCCTCAATCTCGCCCTGGCCCTGGCTGACCACCACGGCCATGTCGGTCTCGCGCAGCCAGGCCAGCCGCTCCGCCAGGGTCTCACGCACATCCTGAGGGGCCTTCGCCAGGGCGGCCTCCTCCTCCACCAGCATCGCCTTCCAGGCCGCCGTAGCCTTCATCCACATCCGCACCGCCGTGGCCTTGTCGATCGCCACGAACATGGCCTTGCCGCGATAGCCTCGGCCGGCGAAGTGCCGCACCAGGTCGGCCGCGATCTTGTCCAGCCGGTCCTCGCGGGTGATCAGATGATACTGCTTCCCGAATTGGGCCTGGACCTTCTTCTCCTGATCCTCATCAAGCGACGCCTCGTCCAGCAGGGCCTGCAACTCCTCCTGCAGGTCCTCCTTGGCCAGTTGCAGTTCAGGCTGCCGGCTCTCGTAGAACAGCGGGACGGTGGCCCCATCGGCAACCGACTGGGCGAAGTTGTAGATCGACACGTAATCGCCGAAGACCTCGCGGGTCTTCTCCTCGCCGGCCATCAGGGGCGTCCCGGTGAACCCAAGGAACGCGGCGTTGGGCAGGGCGGCGCGCATGTTGGCGGCAAGCTGGGCATATTGGCTGCGGTGTGCCTCATCGGTGATGACGATCACGTCGTCGCGGTCCGACAGCAGGGGCATTGCCTCGCCCCTATCGGTCCCGAACTTTTGGATCAGCGTGAACAGGTAACGCTGCTGGCCCTTCAGTTTCACCCGCAGGTCCGCCCCGCTCTGCGCCTGACAGTCCTTGGCCGTCAGGGAACCGAAGGCGCCGATCGAGGCGAAGGTGCCGGCGATCTGGTCGTCCAGTTCGGTCCGGTCGGTGACCACCACGAAGGACCAGTTGTTCCCCACGGTCCGCAGCACCTTCTCGGCGAAGAAGGCCATCGACAGGCTCTTGCCGGAACCCTGGGTGTGCCAGAAGACACCCAGCTTGCCCTGGCGCTCCCGCACGTCCCGCACCGCCGCGATGGCCCGGTTTACCCCCAGCACCTGGTGGTTCTTACCGAGTACCTTCCGGACACCCTGCGGGTCGACCGCGACGGGCACCTCCTGGAACACCGTGAAGTTCTCCACCAGGTCCAGGAAGCGCTCCGGCGTGCAGGTGCCCCGGAGCATCGTCTCCAGGCCTGGTCGCTCGTCTTCGTCTTCGT
The DNA here is from genome assembly GCA_947460455.1 of Rhodospirillales bacterium. GTDB lineage: Bacteria > Pseudomonadota > Alphaproteobacteria > Acetobacterales > Acetobacteraceae > CAMDGX01. The sequence continues at coordinate 33,305 of CANHKG010000003.1, forward strand.
CGGCCTCCTTGGTCCAGGGAGCGTAGAGGGCCAGTGGTGCATGGCTGGGGCCCATCACCGCCTCGTAGCCGTTGGACAGCACCACGAAGGCATTGGCGTGGAACAGGCGAGGGATGGTGTCTCGGTAGTCCTTGATGTTTTTCTCGTAGGCCTCTGCCAGCTTCACGTGTACCGCCTTCAACTCCACCAGCAACAGCGGCATGCCGTTGACGAAGCCCACCAAGTCTGGGCGGCGTACGTAGAGGTCGCTGTGGACCCAGACCTGCGATCCGAGGAAGAAGTCGTTGGCCCGTGGGTTGCGCCAATTGATCAGCCAGACCCGCTCATCCCGGAACGTGCCGTCGGGGTTCCTCACCTGCACCGGAACGCCATCTCGCAGCAGCCTCGACAGGTCTCGATTGGCCTGCACGGGCAGCATGGCGGTGCGCGGGTCGGTCACCTCGTCGATCGCCTGCTGGATGGCCTCTGCCGGCAAGTCGGGGTTCAGCCTGCTGACCGCCGAGAGCATACGGGCAGGCAGGTAGGGGGTCTTGAAGGTCAGCCGCCCGGTCGAGTTCGCGGGGCCTGGGGTCTCGCCGAATAGATTGGCCGTTGACCAGCCCAACGCCTGCAGCAGTTCAATCGCCGGAGCCTCCACGAGGGTGTCCTCGGTAGAGATAGACGACAGGATCGAGCCGGACACGTCGCGTTGGGCCATCAGGGTTTCTCCCCGGCCAGCTTGTGCCAGCGTTGGTAGGCGAGGAAGAGTTCTTGACCCTTCCGAATTGCCCAGCCGCGATTGAGATATCGGCGAGCCTCCGGCAACAGGGCGCGGTCGAGGGTCTTTTCGTAGAGGTCGAGCATCGCGGCGGCGCGGTGGCAGCACAGCATGGACATCTCGTGATCGCTCGCGCGCAGGTAGGGGCCGGCCCGGTCGATCACGTTGCTCACGTCCAGGGACCGCTCGGGCTGCTTTGCGTGGCGCAGAAGAACCGCCAGCAGCAGGCGGCCGAGGGCGTCATGCTCGGGATACTTCTGGTCCTCGATAAGCTGGAGCCACCGGGTGAAGAAGGAAACCGCGGGCTTGTGCTGGCCGGCCTTCATCACCGCCTCGTAGACCATGGACCGCTCCCGGGCGGGCGGCAGGTGCCCTTCGGTCTCCGACCGATGCAGGATGTCGGCAACCAGCAGGCGGTCATCGTCACTGGCGAAAGGGTCCGGTTGGAACCCGTGCTCCCGTAGCCAAGCCCTCACGTTCTTCAACGCGACCACCTGCGTCGGCAGGCCCTGCTGGATCATGTCGCGCAGGTCCCGCTTCACCTGCGGCACCACCAGGCAGCCTTGTCGCAGCACCGCCCATGCCCGGGTTGCGGTGGCGCCGCGCGGCTCGTCCAGCCTCACTTCCAGGATATCCTTGCGAACCGCGACGATCGGTAGGGGGTCTTCGCGCACCCCGTCATCGAGGCCGCAGTCCACCAGGGCGTTCCACTGGCTCTGCTCGGCATGGAGCAGCCACTGAAAGACATCCTCCCCGTTGATGTCGATCTCTGCCACGGCGTGCGTTCCTCATCCGGGCTGGCGGAGGCGAGGGGGCAGACCATCTGGCACCCCGTGGCAACCTCCGGCCGGGGTGGGCAGGTGTATCGAAGAGGGGCGCTCGGAGGCTGCCATGGCGGCTCACACGGGCGGGTCGTCGGCGGCGGGAGCGAAGGCCTTTACGCGCGGGGCCAGGGCCTTGTGGAGGGCCTCCAGGCGCGTGGAGATCCACAGGTGCTGCTCGCCCCACTGCGCCTCGATGGCCGGATCGGTCCCCTCACGGCGCCAGTAGATGCGCTGGAGGTCACGGTCCGAGAGGTCCTCCCAGATGAGGCCGGGGCCCACCTCTAGCTCGATCTCGGTCTTCTGGTTGTAGAGGAAGTCGAAGAGGCCCTTCGCGAGTGACCGCCGCATCTGGCACTCAGCCGTGAGCGCCTTCGTGTTCGTCCCCATGGTGGCCTGGAGCCATGCCCGCTGTATGCCGATGGCGAACACAGCCCAGCGCCGGTGGCTCGGCTTCTGGGACTTCACCGGGCTCTTGCGCTCGACCAGGAGCTGCCGAAGCCCCTCCCAGAAGCGCACGCGCTGGGTGTCCTGCGGGGTCAGGGCGCCTTCGGTCTTCTTCGCTTCGTTGACGGCGCGGCTCCAGTCATTCGGGCGAGCCACCACGTTCAGCTTCGGTGCCAGGGGGGAGGGGCCGATGCGCCACAACTCGATCTCCATTCCGAAGAACTGCAGGCCCTCACCGGTCATGGTGTTGAGCCAGTCGATCGCCGCGCGGTGCTGGTCCACGAACTGGGTTGCCACCCAGATCACTGTGGCTGCCTTCACGCCGGCCGCGTAGGTGAGCATCTGGCCGAGATGGGCGTGGTCGGTCTTCTCCAACTGGTTCTCGATCACCACCCATTGCTCGTCGGGCGTGTCGGTGCGGCGGGCCAGGATGTCGGCCTTGAAGGGGCCAATGGCGTGCTCCTCGGCTTCCAGTTCCAGGCCGATCCCGAGCGTGTCGCCCAGCAGCTTCAGGCCCTCTGGGGAGGCCAGCCAGGGGGTGAAGTTCTCGGCCTCCTTGGGCCAGGCCATGCGAGGATCGACGCGCTCCAGGGAGCCTAGGGTGGTGCTCATGCGGCGGCCTCCAGGGCGGTCTCTGCGGCCGTGACGAACAACTCGCCGGAGATGAGACGGGGAAGAAGGAGGTCGCGGGAGGCGGCAAGGCGCTTGTTGGCGTCAGCATAGATGCCAGCGCCATTGAGCATCGGCCAGGCGACCTGTTCGAACTGCCCGAGCAAATCACGACCGGGGACGGCTACCGGGAACTGCTTGAGGCTCTCTACTCGAACTCGTTGGCGGCCCGTTGCACCTGACATGCTCTTGACGGCATGGGCGCGAAATGGCGCCGACCGGGCAAGACAATAGATGTATGCCGGCCCCACCGCCTTCTGGCGCATGACGATAAATTCGGTTGAGCCGAAGCCAATGCCACCAGCAGACAAAAGTCCTCGAACCAGCCCCGTCTTCCCGTTCTCCAGGCAGGGGGTGATGCGAGCGAGCAAAGTATCGCCGTTCTGGAACTTCGACCCCGAGTTGCCCTCGCGTTGCTCGGGGTCATCGATGATTGATGTCGACGTCGAAAGTGCGTTCATGCCGATGAACGGCTTCGCGCCTTCCCGTGGGACCCGGGTTGGAGGATCGAAAGCGATGGCCTCCGAGGCGTTCAGTAGCTGCCACCCCTCCGGTATCCGCCCCTGCTCCGTCTCGACTATCGGGTGACCCTCGTGGCCCGGGAAGCGGAAGTGGACGAACCATTCGTCGAACAGGCGCCGGGCCATCTCCTCCAAGATCGCGATGCGCCGCCGGTTCACCTCGATGAGGTCGTCGTAGGCCCCGAGGATGGAGGCGATGCGGCGCTGGATGGGAAGGGGGGGCAGCCTGACCGGGAAGTTGGGAAACCTGGCAATCGGAATACGATCTACGGTCGCCCCGGATAACCGGTTTGCATCGATCGTGTCCCGCCACTCGCGACTGAAGAAACTGTAAAAGAGGAAACGCGTGTCGACCTTTCGTATGTCGGGTCGTATCAGAGCAGTGCGGCGTCCGAGACATCCTCGGAAACCCGGTGGGATAATCGCATATCTGTTCAGCGTGGCCTCGTATGTGAAGACGATATCGCCAGGGCTTGGCGTTACTCGCCTGGTCCACTGGGCGAAATCGGCTTCCGCTATGTGCCTGACATCAGATAGGTCGAGATGCCCATCTTCAGAGATGTTTCCAATGCCGAGGAATACTGGTCCTTCAATCGCTGGAGGAGGGGTAGCGTGCGGTCCGTCGTATATTCCCTCCACAATGTGACTTATCGGAACGACGCTCCATTCGCGGTTCATGACAGCAGCAGCTCCGCGACGTTCTGAGCGATCTGGGACTGGAGCCTTGTCGCCTCAGCGTTCAGCCCCTCCAGCTCCTCCTGCAGCGCCTCCAGCTTCACCCGGAATTCCTCGTCATCCACCGCTTGCCCAGGCGCCACGCCGACATACCGGCCGGGGTTCAGGCTCCAGTCCTGAGCAGCGATGTCGGCCCGGTTCGCCACCCGGCAGAGCCCCGGCACGTCCCGGTAGGTGCCGTCGGGGAACGCCTCGGCCATGCGGGGAACGCTGCCGGCCTCCGTCTCCGCCGCCTCGCCGCGCCACAGCCGCACGATGTTGCCCAGGAACTCGATCTGGTCGGGGTCGAACACGCGATGGGCGCGGGTGACTTGGCGGAACAGGTGGCGGGCATCCAGGAACAGCACCTGGTCGGCACGGGGGCAATTTGTCTTGCCGCGGTCCAGGAACCACAGGGTCACCGGCAGGGTGACCGTGTAGAACATGTTCGGTCCCACGGCGACGATGCAGTCCACCGCACCGGTCTCCACCAGCCGCTGCCGGATCGCCCGCTCGCTGCCTCCTGCCTCGCTGGCGCTGTTGGCCATGACGAAGCCGGCCCGCCCGGTCTCGTTGAGGGCCGCGTAGAACAAGTTGAGCCAGAGGGTGTTCGCGTTGTTCACCGTAGGCAGGCCCAGGGGATACCGCGGGTCCACCTGGCCTGTGGCCGTGACGAGGCGGGTACGGTCCACCTCGCTCTGGTTGAACGGTGGGTTGGCCATCACGAAGTCGAAGCGGCCCCGCAGGCTGTGGGGGTCCTCGTAGTAGGTGTTGGCCTCGCGGATGTCGCCGGACAGGCCATGCACGGCAAGGTTCAGCCGGCACAGCCGCAGCGTGTCGCTCATCTTCTCGATGCCGTAGACCGCCAGTTCCTTGTCGGGGGCCCTGTGGTGCCGGCGCACGAACTCTGCGGAATGAACGAACATGCCGCCGGAGCCGCAGGCGGGGTCCAGGATGGCGCCGTGGTAGGGCTCGATGATCTCCACGATCAGCTTAACGATGGAGCCGGGGGTGAAATACTCCCCACCCTTCTGCATGAAGGCCGAGGCGAACTCTCCCATGAAGTATTCGAAGATCAGCCCGTAGGCGTCCCCCTCGACCTCTAGGGGAGCCAGCAGGCGCAGGAGGTCCGACAGCACGGAGTTCGGCAGGGCGGCGTAGCTGCGGGGCAGGACACCGGCCAGATCGGGGTTCGCATCGACGATGCCGTCCATGGCAGCGGTCAGTTCGGCTCCCAGGTTGGCGTTCCCCGGCAGGGCCAGCAGGCGGGAGAAGCGGGCCACTTCGGGCACGAACATGGCACCGCGGGCCTGGTAGGCGGCCGGGGTGGGCTTCAGGCGTCCGGTGAACTGCGGCTTCAGTTCGGCATCCACCAGGAGGAACTTCGCCTCCATCTGCCGCAGGGCGATCAGGGCGAGCACGGGCTGGGCATACTGGTCCGGACGGAGCCCGGTGTTCGTCCACATCGTCTCGGCGGCCTTGAAGAGCCGGCGGGCGAGGTCCTGGAGGTCTAGCGCCATGGGTATCCCGGTGGTTGGTCGTTGCGAGACTACCACGGGCGATGCGCTGGCCAAGCGGAACCCGTTGGCTGCGGTTTGGGCGGCTCCTCGTGATGCGGCGGGACTGTTTTGGATTGGTGTGCGTCGTGTCGGCTGTGAGGCTTCCTCAGGGGGGCGCGTCGTGGCGTGGACCGACAACAGCCTTCAGCTCTCTTTTTGAAGTGTCCCAGAATGACCCCCCACCCGGGTGCCAGGGGACCCTATCTGGCCGCCGGCTACGGCGTCACGGCTCTCCCGTTGGTCAGCGTCCTTCCCGGCATCACTGTCGCGGGCCGGCACCGGGCATCAGGCGGTAGACGCTGCTGCGGGCGACGTCGAGGCGCCTTGCGACCTCCGCGGGGCCGACCCCTTGGGACAGGAGTTGCGCCACCGCCGCCGCATCGATGGTCGCCTTGCGCCCCTTGTACTTGCCGTCGGCCTTGGCCTTGGCGATCCCCTCGCGTTGCCGTTCAAGCATGATGGACCTCTCCCATGCCGCGACCCCGGCCAGGATGGTCAGCATCAGGGTTGCCGTGGGGTTGCGGGTGTCGAGACGCTCTCCGCCCATGCTGAGGATCACCAGTCCGACTTCGCGGGCCTTGAGGTCCTCCACGATGCTGAGGAGTTCCGCAGTGTTGCGGGCGAGGCGGTCCGGACGGGCCACCACGAGGACGTCGCCAGCACGGAGGAACGCCAAGGCTTCCTTGAGGACCTTACGGGCAGCAACGCTGGAGACCTGCTCCGAGAACACCCGCTCGCAGCTGGCAGCACGGAGGTCGCGCTCCTGGGCCTCCAGGCCGGCTATCTGGTCCGAGGTCGAGGTGCGGGCGTATCCGACGAGCATGTGGGGTCTCCAGTTGTCCGAATAGGGTCTGGACTCTCTGCCACACTCCGTCCGATTGTACCAGCCCCATTCATACCGGACGCGCTTCGCTCTCTGGCGCAGTTCCAGCGGACGTCCTGCTGGGGCAAGGGCTAGTCGGACATCCATGCAGGTTCATAGATCCCACGAGGTCCAGCGGAGCATCTCAGATGAACAGGACGCGCTACCTTGCGGTGGGCCTTCGGCGCTGTCGCTAGCCTATCTGCATCGTCGCAATGTATCATCAGATCCTGAAATACTGGGCAGCCTTTCGTCCCAGAGACATGACTGGAGACAATCATGCGGCGCTCTGCAGATGTGTGGAAACTTCCTCTCCAGACCGAGCGGATCCGCAGGCTTGAGAGTGAGCTTTGGAGCGCTCGTCGAACGATAGTCGGAATGGCAGCGGAACCTCTTGCCGAGGCGCTCTTGAACTACAGGGATTGTCAGTCCGAGGATGATTTCTGGCGTTGGCGACAACAAGCGATCGAAACAGTAATTAGCGCTGCGACAGTAGATCCGGAAATCAGTTATCTGCAACCGCGCGCTTGGTGCCCGCTATGCCGCGGCGGCAGTTCCGGGCCATTTGACCGCGGCTTTTCGATACCGGAAGGCATGCGGCGACATCTCGACGGGCACGGAAATGTTGCTGCGTGCCCGGTCACTGCGGCAGCTTTTTGGCTTGCCAGGGAGGGGCTGCAAGACCGTTTCGAGGCAGATAAGCGCACCAAGGAGGCAATCCTGCTCGAGCGTCGCGAAACCGAGCGCCTCTATCTGACCCATCCGAACGAACCTCCGCGCCTGCTGGAGGAGCGGGTGGAGGGCTGGATTGGAGAACTCCGTGACGCCGCGGCAATGCACGCAGCGGAACAACGGTTGCTCGCACTGGGTTTCGGGATGGAGACGAGCGGGAATGTGGTGTCTTGGCGCCTTCAGACAGAAGGTTGGACCGTGCTGGCCGATCCGCGCAGCGTCGGACGCATCGCTTGCGTCCTCTACCGCACAGAGATTCTACCCGTTGCATCCATAGGTCGCAGCCGAAAACGTCACTCGCCTAGACCTGTGACCTCATCATTCACCTTGCTGGACACTTGGAAACACGACATCCCCGGCAAGTTCAGACAGCGGATGGAAGATGCAGCTCGAGAGCTGTCCGCTCGTGATGAGTCGTAGTTACTTCGGCAGTGTAGGCGCGATCAACCAGTGCCCGGGACGGGACGGGAGGTCCTACACCGACCACGTGGTTTCCATTCGGGCGACACAGGCCAGCTAGATGAAGCCCAGGATCGAGCGGGAGGCGTCGTGGCGGGCGCTGATCGGAGCGTTGAGCGCCATGACCGTTGTGGGCGCTCAGTTGGCCACTGGCTCACTTCCCCGTGAACAGCATGTCACGGCAGGGATATATGGAGAATATTTATTACGCCAACACGCTTCTTCGAGAAAGAAAATTGCTCAATGACATGGCGAGTGGGGCATTGCTGACGACCTACCGATTCCGGGGATGCCCGTTGGCTGCCCGCCGGCCCTCTGAGCGCTACCCATGGGATACGGCCTGGAGATCCCAGAGACCTCAAGGCCGTCGGGCCGAAGAGCCAAGGAGTAGGGTGGTCCACACCACCCCCACACCGAAGTGGAACAGGATGGTAGCCCTCTGGCCATCTCTAGGACCTAGGAGTGGGGTCATCCTGTCCCCTCTCTGTCCCCCCTGTGGTCTTCTAGTAGCTTGGCGTGGCCCTGGCGTAAGTAGGCGGATTTCGTGATGAGCATCTCCCCTCAGTCCGCTCCGGACCTCCACAAGGCCCCTCGCCCGGTCGGGTTGATCCGGGAGGCGGCCACCACGGAGGCTATCGCCCTGGCAGCCGTGGTGGCGGACCTCTGTGAGTCTCACTTGGACCGCGTGAGGATCCTGAAGGCGCAGGGACGTAGGACCTTGCGGGAGGACGTAGGGACAATCCTGGCCGATCTTCTCAGGGCGGACTTCAAGGGGCGGGCCAGTTCTGCCGCCATGGGCCACGCCACTCGAGCATGGGAGGCCACCATCGTTGGACGAGAGCGCTTCTCGGCTCGGGTGATGGCCATGCGGAAGGCCGGTCTGCTGCAGACGAAGATTGGCACCCGATGGGGTGACTCCTGGGAGGACGGGCCGACGACCTTCACCGGGTCTCCTACCCTGCTATGGCCCACAGAGCGCCTCAGGGATCTTGCTGCAGAACATGGCGTCGGCGCGGCGGGCGCCGCGAGGGACTGGCGGATCAGCCCCACGGCCGAGAGGCAAGTCATCAAGCTGCGCCCCGTGGACCTTGTGCGGATCGGGGCGCTGGAGGAGCCGAACCGCACTGCCAGCAGAATTGGGCAACGAAAGCGGGTCTCGGCGGTCCTGCCCGAGAGCCAGGAGGAGACGCTAGAGGTCATGCGGGCTGCCGTCGCTGCGCTCAATGCCCACGTCGCCTCTGCCGACATTCGCGGCTGCCTTGCGCCGGCCTTCCGGCGGACGTTCAAGCACGCCTTGACCTTCGGCGGCAGGCTGAACGCGGTGGGGGCAGACCGCTATCAGATCGCGTCGAAGGAGGAGCGGGCGGCCATTACCATTAGCGGGGAGCCCGTAGCGGAGGTGGACATCCATGCATCCCAACTCTGCATCCTGCTTGCCCTGACGGGGACCAGGAGCCTGCCCCCTGGCGACCTGTACGCTTGCGGCGGGCTTCCCCGCGACCCCGTCAAGGACTGCGTGGTGCAGACCATCGGGGCCGGACGGTTCCTCAGGCGATGGTCCGACAGGACCCCGGCGGCGAGCAAGGCGATCCCGCTCCGCGTGGTGCAAAACGCCCTCCGCGCCTCGTATCCAGCCCTAGGCGATCTTCCTGCCGCGGTGCCCCCCGCAATTCTCAGCGGCGTCCCGAAGGCGAGCATCGATTGGGCCGCCGGGCAGTACTTGGTATTCCTCGAGAGCGAGATCGTTGGGGACGCCCTGGCCTACCTGATGGCGCGCGGGGTCATCGGGCTGCCGGTCCATGACTCAATACTCGTGCCCCGGTCAGCCGTGGGGCTTGCCCAAGCAGGGCTGGGCGAGGCGTCAACCAGGCGTCTGGGCCTCCCCCTGCGGACGAAGGTCTCGGGGTCGTAGCGCGCCATGGGGGCCTCTCGGACGAGCCTGCACCACACCCCGGCCACCCCTGGCCTGGACGTGCCTTCGGCGACTCCTGGGAGGCCCGCCAGGGGCCCTGGAGTGGTGTCGGGTGGGTCAGTACCTGGGCGTCACAGAAGGCGCTTGGGATGCCTCCAGGACTCGGGAAACGGGTGGGCCCTAGCGAGGTTGCCGCGCCGCCGGATCGGGTGCCTGGGCGAGACGGAAGGAGACCTCGCCGCCCCCGGCAAGGGTCTCCGAAGGTCCAGATGCTACCGTCGGCAGTCCAACTCCGGATGCCCTCAGGAGGGCTTCTCGGGACTCGTTGGGGGCGGGCTGACCCCTCGCCGGTAGGGGTGTGGCCCGCATGTCCGCGCTGCCTCCAGTGACTCCCTCAGGGGCTCCTGAGGGCGCGCATGGAACGAGGCCCTGGCGCTACTCGGGCAACCTCACAGCTTCAACGCACGCACGCAGCAGGGCTTCACTGGGACCGCCCGAATAGACGTCATCGGTGATGTTCCCAGCCTCGTGACCCACGACCGCCTGGACCGTGGCCAAGTCGATGCCGCTGTTCCTCGCGGTCGTCACGAACCATCGGCGGAGGCTGTGGAAATCCACTCGGCTCGACCGGCCACCTGCCCGAACCTCATCTACCCCCAGGGACCGCCGGTAGGTTCCGAACCGCTTGGACGCCGGCATTGACCGCTCCCGACCAGGCTTGGGGTCCCCCCCGGCCTCGTCAATTAGGTAGGCCGCTGGTGGTTTTCCCGAAACTCGCCGTGCGACAATCGCTTGGAGGTCGGCGTGCGTGGGGACACGCCGGACAGCGGCGTTCGACTTGCCAATCCGAACCGTGAACCAACCACCTCGGCAGTCCGCCACCCGTAGTCGGTAGACTTCCTCTAGTCGCAGTCCGCTCAGGGACGCCAGCCGGATGACGTCCGCCATCTCGCCCACCGCAGGCCCCCGTAGGAGGAGCAACAGTTCATCATCCGTCATTGGTCGCTTGGACCTCTCATCGCCGGGCTGACGGGCCTTCGACAGGGACTGCCCGACCCACGGGTTCGATTCCCGGTCGGTCCGCCTAACCAGCCATCGCCAATACGCCGACAGCGCAGACATCTTCCGGTTGGCAGTCTTCCGGTCGGCCCCGTGTTCAAGGAACCAGGACGCATATCGCCCGGCCACTGATTTAGTGACTGCTTCAAGGGTCACGGGGAGGCGCTCGGTCGCGAGCCAAGTCGCAAACCCCTCGAGGTCCGAGCGATACTGCTGGACCGTCCGAGGGCGCAGCGGGCCCTTGGTGCCGCCCTCGCCAACCCACCGGTCCACGTAGGTCAGAAGGGGCGTCGCTGTGCCCTGTGCGATCGGAATGGCGGCATTCCGCTCGTCATCGGTTAGGCCTTCCATGCCCTCCCAGAACGATAATTCAGCAACATGCTTGGCGACCACGACAGGATGTGACGACGGCTCCTCCCAGGGCCGCCCCTCCACCCGGTCGCCCTTGAACCGCGCGACCATCTCAGGGTCTCCTCGCTCCAACGCCACGAAAACCTCCCGCCACGCGAGGCCCAGAGTGGTCATTGGGTCAGTCCCCGCCACGGTCTGCTGGGTCCGCAGCGCCAATCGGAGTGCTGCATCGAAGGCCGCCAGGACGGCGTGACGTCGGGCCTGTGCAACCCGAAGGTCACCCGTACGAAGGGACTGGACGAACCGACGTTTACCCAGGGCATCCCACAGTGGCCGAGGCACAGCTTTCACCGCGTAGTATGTTTGCCCGCGTCTCTCCAGCCACCTCGTATCTGCCATGCTCCCACCCCTGCTCCCACTGGTTCACTCCCATCACCAGGGGTCAATTCACAAGGTAAGTCAATGACTTCTGAAGGTTAGGCACAGATTGAAGAGGGTCCCATCCCCTCCGCCATTTTATTCTCATAATGCCTTGGAATTGGCCGGAATTTTCTCTACCCAGTGCGGCATTACCACAGCCATTACCACACCACGGCCTCGCTAGGCGGCCTGGATTGCCGCTCGCCGGCCTCAAGGCAAAAGCTCGATCTTCTGCCTTTCCTCCCGTCCGTCGCCTTCGTGGCCATCGGCCAGGGTCACGGCCGCCGGCAGCACGCCGCACCGGCTGCATTTCAGCCGAATCACGGCATGGGCAACGTGCAGGTCAGGGTTGCTTGCCCGGAGGCGGTCAACGTCGATCCGAACCAGGACACGGCAAGCGGCTCTATGCGCTTGGCGATCAGCGGCAGAAGGACATTGCCGCGGCACTTGGTGTCTCGCCGTCCACCGTGTCGGAATGGCTGGCGCGGACGATCAAGGAAGAGAAGGAACAGAAGCGCGCGAAGGCTTACGCGATGTGGCTGGCGTGCGCGACGCAGCAGGAGATCGCGGAGGCTGTGGATGTCCATGTAGATACCGCCTCCGAATGGTCGAAGGGTTTTTCGGAAAATACGGCTGCCGAATTTTCCGAAAACTGGCGCGATTTCGACCCACCCATCTACAACGTTTGGAAGCAGCAAACCAAAACCAACGCCGTTGGCCATTTCGGCAACTCCGAAGCGCGGGATCGCGGCGATTTGCTGGTAGCGGGAGGATTGGTCGCGGGTGATGCCGATCTCAGAAAGTGTGGGAGGCGCGATAAACGCTGTCGTGCTGGACGACGGCGTTTGGTTCCACCCTTCGCGCGCCGCACCCTTCGCCTTCTCCGCATCCCTAAGCGCCTCTCCCATCCGCCGCTCAGCCCGGATGCGCCTACTCCCGCGCCCACCGCAGTAGCTCGCGAAGCGCCCGGCGCTCGGCCGCCAGCATCCGCCGCAGTTCTATCGCGGCGGCCGAATACCGGCCGTGGATCGTGCGGGCCTTCCTAAGCCTCTCCAGGCCTTCAGGCGTGCGGGGGCCTGTGCTGGCGCCGCCGTGCATTCGACACCGGCCGTTGGCCATCCCTGGCCCTTGGCAGGGGGTGCCCTTCCGGGTCCGCGCTCCGCACCGGGGACAGGACTGCGCCAGTGGAAGCGTCGTGCGCCAGTCGGGGAGCCGGCGCATCGGGTTCTCCATCGGTTTCCCCTTCATGGCCCCGGCCCCCCTGTCCACCGTTCGCGATCCCGACAACTGCCTGTGCGCCGGCTTCCACCGTCACCCGCTCCACCCGCACCACCTGGCGCCGATGCTTCCCGCGCTTGCGGTCCATCGCGTCCACGATCTCGGTGAACATGCGGCTTGCGCTGATTGCCGACTTCCGCAGCCCTTGGGCGATCTCGTGCGGCTGGTTGTCTTGCTGCGCCTTCCGGGCGCACTCCATCGCCATCGCGTGCAGCGCCATTCCCTGCGCCGCCATCAGCCCTTCGATGGCGTCCCGCGGCGCAAAGGCGGCCATGCCAATCGCGACAAACTCGCCTCGGTCTTGCTTGTCCCGGTCGCTGGCGTCGGCGCCAACGGGTCGTTGGCCCTCCAAGGCTTGGTTCAACACGACGTTGTTGAAGCGGTCGCGGTCTGTCCCGCCGATGCGGCGGCCGTGCGCCGTGTCCTTCCAGTCCAGGTCGATGGCCACCGGCTGCGGCGCCGGAGTGCTCGGGTTCGTCATTTCGTCGTCCTCCGGGGACATTGGGGGACAAGGTGCAGGGTTGTGCAGGGTTGTCCGGTTAACCCGTCATGTGTGCGCGCGCGCACACGCACGTAACGGTGGAAATGGAAAACCCTGCACCACCCTGCACCTTCATTGCGTTCCAGCATCAGAACGGCACTTCCAAGGGGTCTGCGGCTAGGAGTTGCAGCCCGAGGAACACCATGCCGGCCTTGGTTTTCACTTTCGCAGCATGGCGCACCAGCGCCTCCGAGAACCGCTTCTCCGTGCCTGCGTCCTCGCCCCGGCTCGCGGCCCACATCTTCCAATCGGAATACAGATGCCGGGCCTGCGCCTTGGCGTGGTCCATGCGCTCGCACCTCTCCGCGAGCCACGTCGCGATGCTGTCCTGATCGGCGAAGTAGTCGGCTGAGGCGGCCATCACCACCGGCGGCGGGTTCAGCCCTTCCTTCTGCCATGCAAGGCACCCACGGATGGCCCATGCCAGGATACCGGGCAACTCAGCCTTGAGCCGTTCTGCAAGGTCTGGATCGGGTTTCGCCGGAACGAAGGTCAGCGGCACCAGATGGAGGCGACGGCGCATCGCGGCATCGGGGTTGCGCAGCACCGGAGAGTGATTGCCCGCGATCCACCACTTGCCCACCGGCTGAAATTCAAAAGGGTCGCCGCGCATCACGCGGGCGGCGATCTTGTCGCCGGCCACCAACGCCTTGAGCCGGGCTTCAGCCCACGGGCGGCCCTCCTCCGTCTCGGTCACGAGCACCATGCGCGCGCCCCGCAGGCTGGCCAGATGCGTCGGGTGTTGCTCATTGCGGCCCACCGTCACCACATCCCCCATGGCGGTTGTGGCGTAGTCCCCGAGGGCTGAGGCGACGGTGCCCAGCAGGACCGACTTACCGTTGCCGCCCGGCCCGCGCAGGAACACGAAGGCATGTTCGCGCGTGGTGCCCGTCAGCGTGTAGCCGATGAACCGCTGGAGGTAGCGCACCAGGTCCTTGTCTCGGCGCGTGATCTCCAACAGGAACCGCAGCCATCGCGGGCAGCCGCCACCCGGCGCCACACCCGCAACCTTCGTGTGCAGGTCGTCGCGGTTGTGGCTGCGTATCTCGCCGGTCTTGAGGTTCACCACCCCCTCCGGCGTATTCAGGCTCCACGGCTCGGCGTCGAAGTCCTCCACTCGTCGCGCGTGCCGTGGGTCGGATCGGGCCAGCCGCTCCACAGCGGCCACGGTCGCGGCACTCGCCAGCTTCACCGCCTTGTTGCCGTCCTCAGCCACAGCCGCCTCTCGACACACAGCGCGGGCGAGGTCGAACACGGCAAGCGTATCATCCGTCCGCCAGCGGCATCCGTCCCACCGTAGCCACGAGCCGAGGGCCGGCACGTAGAGAAGTTGGCCTACATGGCGCTCAGAGAACGTCAAAGCGAGCCGGTCTTCTGAGATTGCCGGCAGCGCGTCGGTAGCGCCCACGGCCCCGGTGCAATCTTGCGCCGCCCTATTGGGGCTGCCTTCCTCCCGCGATTGCCCACGCTTCCATCCGTTCTCCCGCGCGATGGCGTAGAGCGTGCCCGCTCCGGCGCCGGGCGGATGGTCGCGGTAGTGCTGCCACCTCGCTTCGGTGGCGGCTTCGTCGTAGGCGGGATGGCGTGTGCTCCACTCGTGCCACGCGCACCGGCCCATTTCGCTCCCATCGGTCGCGCCCCAGGTCGCAAGCCCGATCTTGTTCCACGCCTCCCAATCGGCGGCGCCGTTGTTCGGGATCGCGGCTAGCGCTGCCAGCACGTCGAAGGTCGGGCCGCGCTGGCCCAGTGGCGAACGCTCGCGATTACCAGAACCAGAGGCGGGCTTGTCGGCACCGATGATGACGCCGGCCGCATCCAGGAACTCCGTGATCTGCTCCTCCGTCACGGCCGGCAGCGTATCCACGGGCCAGGATCGCGGCCCGTCTGGTATCCACTGGAGCGCGGCGCCGGAGTGGTGGATGCCGTAGGCCACGAATTGCTGGCCATGTCCCAGCACCTCGACCTTGCCGAACGCCTTGCTCTTGATCCACCGCTTGCCCGGCTCGCCTTCGGCGGCCCGATACAGCAGCAGCACGCGCGGCGAGTTGTCGCGGTAGCGCATGGGCGCCTCGCCGAACTGCTCCAGCGTCAACGCTTTCACCCTGGCCGCGATGGTCGGGTTGTCCACGTCGATGTCGATGGCGCGCAGCCCGGTGCAGAGGATGCCGGTGTTGAGCGCGTGACGCTGCGCCGGGCCGAGGTCTGGCCCGTGCTGCCAGCCGTTGCAGATCGGTGCCTTGCCCGCGTCCTTGTGGTTGGCATTCCAGTTGATGATTTCGATGGGCCTATACCCGGCATCCACCAGTTCAGCGCGGATGGCTTCGACCTGCGCAATCGAAGGCAGGGCAACAGGGAGGCTGGCGCCCTCGCTCATGCCTTCCCCCCCTTCCCATAGCGCCGCCGCAGATACGCCTTCGGGTCCATCTTCTTGGTAATGGCCCAGGAACAGAGGTTCGCCTGCGGGTCGAGAATGTCGTGGAGCGCGTCGATCAGATGGCCCATGTCGATAACGCGGGTCCAGGACTTGCCGCGCAACTGGAAAATCCAATCCAGAACCTCAGCCGAGGTCGAGCAACGCTCCAGGTCAATCCGATAGAACGTCCGCTGGTCCTGCACATAAGCAAGCTCCAGCGTCTCAACGCTCAGATGCCAGCGCCCCCACTGGCGGCGTTCAACACTCTCTTGCTCGGCCTTTTCGGCCAGCGCCACAATCTGATCGAAGGTCAAGAAGCTGATCGGTTTTTTCATGCGCGGGCGGCCTCCTGCCCGCAGATGGAACGAGCCACCATTGCGGCGTCGATCTCAGCCACGATGGCGGCGGCGATATCGCCTCTGCGACGATGCTCGGCAGCCTCGGCGCGCAGGTCGCGGGGAGTCTGTGCAGGATGGGTTGTCTGCATGGTCGGTCCTTGCGGAGCCGGCCGGACTGGAAATCCAGGCTTGCAAACGGTATATGCCGGGGTGTCAGCCGCCCAACACAACCGCCGCCGCCGGTCTCTCCACCCGAGGGCCGGCGGTTTCGTTTAGGTGCGGGACGGTGCGATGCGCGCGGGCGGAAGCGAGCCCAGAAACTCGCGGAGGCTGGCCATATCCACGAGCACGCTGCGGCCCAGCTTGCGCATGACGATCTGCCCAGCACCCGCAGCGCGGTAGATCGCGGACCGGGACAGGCCCGACAACTCGCAGGCGTCAGGGATCGTCGCGAAGGCCGGCCATAGGGCCAGCGTTGCAGGCGGCGGCGCGGGTGGTGCGGAAATGGAGAGGGACATTGGGTGCTCCGGGTTGTGCCGGAGAACCATCTAGGCCATGCAACAGGCGATTTGTGGAACAAGAAGTCCCGCAGACATTACGTTCCGGTCAGGCTGACGCGGGCGAGTGCGCGGCGCACCCGTTGCTTTGCTGTCGCCAAGGTCTGTAGTTGCCGGCCAAGCGGGATCCTCCCGGAGAGCACAAGCTGGGCCATCTCGCCGATGATGGCTCCTTTGCTAACGTCGGGGTGCTGCGCTTGGACTGCCCTAATCGTCGCGGCCACTTGCTCCTCCTCCAGCGTCGGGCCGGGCTTCTTAGGTCTGCCCATCACAGGCTTGTCCTCAATCCATTGCTGGGCAGTATCTGCAATGGCGATCAGGGTCGCTTGCGCCTCCCTCCACCCCGTTAGCCGTGCCAGCGCAACCGCCGCCTCTGCCAAGGCGTCCTTGGCGGCCCGCACCGAAGATCGCTTGCGCTCCATCTCCTGCCGTGCGCGCTCCGCGTTTGCCTCGGATGCTTGCGAAAACAGAGCCTCCGCCAACATCCAGCGCTTCTCGGCGGCCAGCAGCACGCCACGCGCCGCCCTGCCGTCAATGCGGACGGTCGCAGGCCTTCCCGGCGGGTTGCCCGTTGCCTTCCTTGGCATGTCGCCTCCGCTGGCGATCCGCATGGAGGTCGGCGCGGCGGCCCGGTGCGGTGCCGGGCTTTTCGGCGGCCAAACCTAGCCGCGCCGAGTCGGAGAATACGATACCGGTTCTATTCTTTCCCGCCGGCCGCCTTCCAATAGGCGTTCATGCTGCCACCTCACCGCGCGTGGCGCACGCCTCGGCCAGCAATTCCGTGGCCCCCACTGCATCGTTGTGAGCGCGGCGCAGCACCTCGGCCAGCGGATGCAGCGCGCCGGATTGAAGCGAAGCGGGGCTGGCGGCGATGGCGGCCAGCAGGCTCGCCGTATCGAAAACGTCGATCAACGCGCGATCCAGAGTCGCGCGGGCCTCGGCGGTTGTGATGGCGTCACCGATCTCCAGCGTTGTGCTAGATGGCCTCTTAGCCTCAGTCATGGACTTTCCTTCCATGTTGCGGTCAGGCCGGCGGGGTGCTTCCACCACCTCGCCGGCCGCCTCTATGCCCGGTGCCGCCGGGCGCGGATTACCCGGCGGCCTCGCGGTGCAGGGGAATGACGTTAGCGCCGGCCGGGCGGGTGCAGAACGTGCCCCATGCCTCCATCAGCGGCCGGCGGCGTTCCAATAGGTCGGATCGCTGATAGGCGGCCTCCACCTTGTCGCGGATGCTGTGGGCCAGGGCCGCCTCCACAACCTCCCTGCCTTCCGGTCGCGTCTCGCCGGCCCACATGCGGAAGGTGCTGCGGAAGCCATGCGGCACCGCGGCGCGGCCCTCCGTATCACGCCAACGGGGCAACTCGCCCTCGGCCAGCCCATCGCAACTCATGCCGCGCACCAACATGGACAGGCTCATGTCGGACAGCGGCGCGGCGGTCTGGCGACGCGGCGCGGGCGATGGGAACACCAGCGCGCCCGGTGCCGGCTGGCCCACCTTCACCGCCTCCAGCACGGCCAGGGCGGCGGCAGACAGCGGCACGCGGTGCAGCTTGCCGGCCTTCATGCGCTTGCCCGGCACGGTCCAAACGGCGCCGGCCATGTCCACCTCGCCCCAGGTCATACCGCGCACCTCGCCCGTCCTGGCGGCCGTCAGGATGGCGAAGCGCAGCGCGAGCGCGGCCATGCCCTTGCGGCACTCCAGAGCCGCCAGGAAGGCCGGCACGTTGCCCCAGGGTAGCGCTGGCTGGTGCGCCACTGCACGCACCTTGCGCGGCGCTGGAAGCAACTCAGCGAGGTTGCCACGCCACCGGGCCGCGTTGTCGCCGGTCCGCAGCTTCCGGGCATGGGCGTAGTCCAAAACCGTCTCGATGCGACCACGCACGCGGGATGCCGTTTCAGGCGTGCGGGTCCATAGCGGTTGCAGCACGCGCAACACATGCTCGGTTGTCACGTCCGCCACCGGTAGCTTGCCCATGATCGGGAACACATGGGCGGCCATCGTCGCTTCCCACTGCGCCGCGTGCTTGGCGTTCCGCCAGCCGGGCGCCCTCGCCTCGATGCAGGCGCGGGCGATGGCGGCGAAGCTGCGATCAACGGCGGCGGCCTCGATGCGCGCTGCCTTCGCCTGCGCCCTCTCGGCCTGCGGGTCTGTGCCGGTCCGCAGTTTCGTCCGCGCCTCGGCGGCCCGCGCCCGCGCCTCGGCCAGCCCTAGCTCCGGGAACGCGCCTAGACCCATGTCCTTGCGCTTGCCGTCGAAGGTGTATCGCAGGGTCCAGGCGCCTTGATCCTGCGCCCGGGCCGTCTCGTCGGGCTTGGGCTTCGGCGGCACCGGCAGCAGGAGGGACAGGCCCTCTCCGTCCTGGATGCGGACAGCTTTGCCGGGCGGGTTCTTTGCCACCGCCGCCACCTTCGCCTTGAGCGCAACCGCCGTCAGCCGTGCCATTTGCCTGTCCGCCGAACCGTCCTCTTACCACACTCATTACCACAGTCAGCACGGGATGGCGAGGGACGAACAGAAACGACCTGCGACAGATATGAGCCTTATTCAGCGGCTTATGGCGCCTCTACGGCATAGAGCGAAATGGCCGGAAACGCTAATTTGGCGGACATCCCCTCCGCCAACTCCCCCTTGTCTCCGAAGAAACCAATCGCGGCGTTGCGTCGCGCCTACCCTTCCGACAGCAGCAGACAGCTTGCCGCAGTCCAAGAGAATCCATCGCCACCCAAGCCAATGCGGGCCAGCTGCTCAAAATCGAAGCCCGGAGCATCGGTGAGCAGGGGCAGGAAGCCGCCGGAGCAGGGGCGGCCAGCAGGGCGCCATCGATCATGTCGCGGGAGGCGGATGGGCCCATCGCGGGGAGCCACAGCGATGCCAGCCCTGCTTCGCTGGTCGCGATCCGCGCGGTGATTTCCGCCTGGTCAGCGAAGCTGCCGTGGTCTGCCGCGAGTCCCGGCAGTGCTGTTTCCGCCGCCACCAGGATCGCGGTCACGCCGACACCGGCCACTTTGAACCGGGCCAGCTGCCAGAGTTGCTCCGGCTGCCCGCCGGGGCATCGGACCAACCTCCAGGGTGTTGCAGTTCGAACGGCCGTTGCTTCGTTGGGTCAGGCACGCGGGCCGACCGATGCGCGCCAGACGGGCGTCACCGGAAGGAGGTTTGGTAGCCGGTGGGATCGGCACCGCCGAGTGAGGCCCCGATCTGCCTCGGCCAGCGACGTGCCGATCGCGGCTGCGAGGCCAACGAAGAGCGCCGCATGGCACCGGCCCGGTGTGGCCGGTTTCACCAACGCCACCATGCCGCTGGCACGGCGGGAGAGCCGGCGGCCCACGACATTCGGCCGGTAGCCTGCCGCCGCCTGCCCCCGCTTCCGCGTCTCCGGCACAACATCGGGATGACCATCCAGTGCGTGCGAGACGGTGGTCTTGATCAGCAACACGAAGCGACGAACCCAAACCGGTTTGGTCGCCAAGACCCGCGTGCTTGCACCCATGTCAGCCCCAAAAAGGAAAGGGGCCTTACGGCCCCTTTTCTCACCCTGCACTGCGTGGTGCCGGCGCTTGTCGCATTTGCCAGGCCACCAAAGCGGCCATCAGAGCCATCCCCACGAAATGCGGATAGGGCAATGCGTCGTCCAGCACCCCTTCGATCACCGCGGGGAACACCAACAGCAGGCCGGCGAGCACCAGCCCTGCCCGCTCCCACGGCGCCAGCGCGCGCACCAGCCAGCCCTGGCAGGCGGCCGCCAGCGCGGCCAGGCCCGCGGTTGCCAGCACCACCTGCCACGCCACGTCCATCCAGGTCATGCCCGGTGTCATCTGCAGCAGCAGCCCCACGCCCTGCGGGTCGGTCACGAACACGAAGGGCAGCACGAAGGCCGGCAGCGTGTATTTCCACGCCATCAGCGTGGTGCGATACGGCCCGGCCCCGGTGATCGCGCTGGCCGCGAACGGGGAAAGCGCGGTCGGCGGCGAGACCTCGCTCAGCACCGCGTAGTAGAACACGAACATATGGGCCGCGTAGTCCGGCACGCCCAGCTTGATCAGCGCGGGTGCTGCCACCACGGCGCAGATGATGTAGCTGGCCGTCACCGGCACCGCGAGCCCCACCACCCACACGATCAGCGCGGTGTAGATCGCGGTCACCACCAGCGAGCCGCCGGCGCCCTGGATGGCGATGTCGGAGAATTTCAGCCCCAGCCCGGTCAGCGTGATCACGCCCACGATGATGCCGGCGCAGGCGCAGGTGGCCGCGATGCCCACGGATTGCACGGCGCCAGAGGCCAGCGCCTCCACCAACCGCCGCGGCGTCAGCGCCGTTTCACGCCGTACGTAGCTCAGCACCACGGCAACCCCGGTGGCGTAGAGCACCGACAGCGTTGCCGAATAGCCCATCACCATGAAGACGATGATCGCGACCAGCGTGGTGAAGTGAAACCCGTAGAGCTTCAGCAGCTTGCCGACGGGATCGACCTTCATCACCTCCGCCGCCTGCCCGTCCCCGGCCGCGGCGCGCGCGGCGATGCGGCGCTGGTCCAGCTCCACCATGAACAGCAGCGAGGCGTAGTAGAGGCAGGTGGGCACAATCGCCATCACCAGAACCTCCAGGTATCCGATCTTGAGATACTCGGCGATCAGGAATGCAGCCGCCCCCAGCACGGGCGGGGAGATGATCGCGCCCAGCCCGCCGGCCGCCAGCAGGCCGCCGGCGTCATCCGGCCGGTAACCCACCTTCTTCATCATCGGCCAGGCCACCGTGCCCAGCGTGACCGTGGTGGCCACGCCGGAGCCGGAGGGGCCGCCCAGGAGGAAGGAGGACAGCACCACCGTGCGCCCCGCGCTCTGCGGCTTGCCGCCGGTGAGCGCGAAGGAGAAATCCACAAAGAACTTGCCGGCGCCGGAGGCCTGCAGGATCGCGCCATAGATGGTGAACAGCACAATCAAGGAGGCCGAGACATCCACCGCCGTGCCGAAGATGCCCTCCAGCGTGATGGTCAGATGCGGGATCAGCCGCAGCATGTCGTAGCCCTGGTGGCGCCAGGGCGGCGGCAAATGGTTGCCGTAGAATCCATAGAGCAGGAACAGGATGGAGATCACCGGCATGATCCACCCGGTGGAACGCCGGCATACCTCCAGCACCAACGCGATCAGCATCCAGCCAACCACGATATCCATCGGTTCCGGGAAGATGTACCGGTCCTGCAGGTCGTCCCCGCCCGCGACGAGGTAGTACACCACGTAGATCCCGGCCGCGATCAGCGCCCAGTCCCACACCATCACCCGGTGCCGGAAGCGCCGCGCCACCGGGAACAGCGCGAAGCCCAGCACCATGGCGAAGGCCACGTGCACGTAGCGCAACGTGGTGGTTGGAACGATGTCCCACGCCGCCCAGAGATGGAACAGCGACATCGCCAGGGCGACAGCCACCGCCGCATGGCCGAGCAGGCCGGGAAGGCGGTTCTGCGCCCCCTCCTCCTGCTCGATCAGTTCCTCGACCTTCCTGGCGGTATCGTCATCGAGCGCGCCAGGCTGGACCTCGGGCGGCAGGGCGGAGTGGGACATCGGGTGATCAGGCCAGGGTTGCGCCGGCGGCCTTCCAGAAGGCCTCCGCAGCGGGGTGCCAGGGAATGCCGGCGGCCGACGTTTTCTGAGCCGCCAGCACGAAGTTGCGTGCTTCCGCGTGGACCTTCGACCAGTCCTCGCGGTTGCCCCAGGTGATCTCCAGGATCTTCGCCACCATCTCGGCCGGCATGTTCTCATGCACCGCCAGGATGTTGGCGACCGAGAGCTGCTTGTTCTCCACCGCCTGGCCCGGATAGGTCCCGGCCGGGATCGCCTCCGGGAAATACACCGGCCCGTTCTCGGCCACGATGCGCTGGTGCAGGTCGGCATGGTCGATCATCTGGATCTGCGTGCCCGGCGTGGCGGCGAGGTCGGTGATCGCGCTGGTCGGCACGCCGGAGACGAAGAAATACGCATCGAGCTTGCCGTCGCGGATGGCATTGGTGGATTCCGCCGGAGACAGCCGCTCACGCGCACGGAAATCCTTCTCCCGGTCCAGCCCGGCGGCGGCGATCACGCGGAAGGCAAACAGCTCCGTGGCCGAACCCGGCGCGCCGGTGCTGATGCGCTTGCCCTTGAGGTCCGCGACAGACTTGATGCCGGTGGCCGCCGTGGTCACGATCTGCATGCGGTTGGTGTAGAGCACCGCGATCGCGCGTGCCGGCACGGCCCGGCCGCGGAACGGCCCGGCACCCGTGATGCCATCCACCGCCGCATCCACCTGCCCGAACACCAGGCCGGCGCGCCCGGCGCCCAGCAGCTGGAAGTTCGCCACCGAACCGCCAGTAACTTCGGCCGTGGCGCTCATGCCCGGAATGCCACGCGAGAGGTAGTTGGCCAGCGCGCCGCCCAGCGGATAGTACACGCCGCCCGTTGTGCCGGTGGCGATCGACATCTGCGTGCCGGCCTGGGCCTGCGCGCGGCCGGAAACCGCGCCGGTGGAAAGTGCGGCGGCGGCGGCCCCGAAAGCGAGGCCACGGCGGCCGATGCTGAAGGTCATGGATGCGTCTCCCGTCATGGGGCCGCTCTGGGCCCTGCGGCGGGTAGAAGGGGTTTCACGCCCCTGTAGTCAAGTGTGGCGGCGCCACAGGTCGTCACGCCAGGGCCTGGCGCCCTGCCCGCGTGCCGCGCCATGCGGCATGAACCTTGGTCAGCTCCGCGCCGAACAGGAAGATCTGCACCGACCAGTAGATCCACAACAACAGCAGGATCACCGCCCCCGCCGCGCCATAGCTGGAAGCGGCCGCGCTGCGGGCGAGGTACAGCGCGATCAGGAACTTCCCGGCATTGAACAGCAGCGCCGTTACGATCGCGCCCACCATCACATCGCGCCAGGCCAGCCGCACATCGGGCAAGACCTTATAGATGGCCGCGAACAACAGCGTGACCAGAACATAGGAAATAACCAGGTTCAGCACGCCCAGCACCAGCGTGCCCCAGGCCAGCCGCGCGTTGATCCAGTCCCCCAGCCCAGCCAGCAGGGCACTCACCACCAGCGACACCATCAGCAGGAACCCCAGCGCCGCCACCAGGCCGAGGCTGACGATCCGCGCCCGCACCAGGCGGGAAACGGTGGTGGCGCGCGGCGGCGCCCGCCACAGCGCGTTCAACGCCGCCTGCATCTCGGCGAACACGCCAGAGGCCGTCACCAGCAGGGTCACCGCCCCAAGCACGGAGGCCAGGATGCCTTGCGGCGCACCAGCCGCCCCCCGCAGCGCCGCCTGCACCAGATCGGCGCTCTCCCGCCCCACCAGCCCCGTGAGTTGCGCGGATATCGCACCGCGCGCCGCATCCTCGCCGAACGCCAGGCCGCCGATCGCCACCACGATGAACAGCACCGGCCCCAGGGATGTCACGGTGTAGAACGCGATCGCGGCGCCGCGCGTCAACGCCTCGTCCTCGATGAAGGCATAGGCTGCATCACGCACCAGCCGCCACAGCACCATCAGCATGCATCGTCTCCTCCCGTGTTCGGGCGAGGCGGCAACGCGGGGTGCAACACAGCGTTCCGCCGGACCCCTTGCGAGATCCGGCGGCGCTCAGTCGATCGTGCAATCAGTCGGAGCCAGCCAGGGCCCGGCGTGGGCCCTGGTCAGGCGTGCCGTGCTGGCCTCAGCCGGCCTTCGGCTTGCGGCCACGCGTGCCGGGCTTGCGCGCCGCGGCCGGGGCGGCGGAGGCTGCGGCCGGCTTGCGGCCCAGGCCGATTTCCTTGGCCAGCGCCGAGCGATGCTTGGCGTAATCCGGCGCCACCATGGGGTAGTCGTGCGGCAGGCCCCAACGCTCGCGATACTGCTGCGGGGTCATGTTGTACGAAGTTGCCAGATGCCGCTTCAGCATCTTCAGCTTCTTGCCGTCTTCCAGGCAGATGATGTGATCCGGGAAAACCGACTTCTTGATCGGCACCGCCGGCTCCAGCTTCAGCGGCTCCGGCGCATCCTTGCCGGCGCCGGCAAGGGTCTTGAACACGGACTGGATCAGACCCGGCAAAGCATCGGGCTGAACGGGATTGTTCGCCACATGGGCAGACACAATCTGGGCCGTCAGGCCGAGCAGGTGGGCTTCCTTGGCATTGTCGCTCATTGCACTCATCTCGTGAAGGTTTCCGGTTGTATAGGCGAAGGATTCACGCCTTGCAACGCATCATACTCCAATGAATGCTGCTTCTGGCGATTTTGGCGCGACTTTTACGCCGAAAGCACCCCATGGCGCACCCGGCGGGCATACCATGGCACCAAAACGTCAAGTAATCCTCTCCAAACCAACACGCCACCACCCGAGTCGGGCACCGATACCTGCCGTGCTACAAAGGGATACTTGAAGTCCCATGTCCAACCGCGCAGCCGCCGCCGCACCGCCGCGATCGGCTCCGCAGACCCGCGACAAATAATCACCGGCGGTCGTTCCTTGCCCGGCCCGGCCGCGCCCCGTTCCCTTCCGCCCGCGCCCGATCTACCGTCGCCGGCCAGGAATAGGGGAACCCGAAATGACCAACCGCACCCGCGTGCTGCTCTGGACCGACACGCCGCAGGCCTACCTCGAAGCCATCGAGGCCGCAGGCCTCGGTCCGCGTGTCGCCATCGAAACGCTCGCCCGCAAGGACCTCCCCTCGCCCGACCAGCGCGCCGGCGTGGAAGCCATGCTCTCACTCGCCGCCCCACCCGGCCTGCTGCCCACCATGACCAAGCTGCGCTGGATCCAGGGGCTCACCGCCGGCATCGAATCCTGGCTCGCCCTGCCGGACCTGCCGCCCGCACTCGCCCTCTCCTCCGCGCGCGGCACCCACCGCGAGAGCATGCCGGAAAATATCCTCGGCGCGCTCTTCCACATCGCCAAGCCCTACGCGGCCATCGTGGACGACAACAAGGCCGCCACCTGGACGCGCCGCATGGCCACCCCGCTCAACGGCAGCACCCTCGGCATTCTTGGCCTCGGCGCCATCGGGCAAGACCTCGCCCGCATGGCCTCTGCCATCGGCATGCGCGTAATCGGCACCCGCCGCACCCCGGGCGACTTGCCGGGCGTCGATCGCGTCTATGCCCCGGAGCAAACCGCCGAAGTTCTCGCCCAGGCGGACTACGTTGTGCTGCTGCTGCCCTCCACGCCCACCACCGACAACTCCGTCAACGCCGCCCTACTGGCCCAGATGAAGAAGGGCGCCTGGCTGCTCAACTTCGGCCGCGGCGCGCTGATCGTGGATGCCGACCTCATCGCCGCCGTCGAAAGCGGGCACCTGGCAGGCGCCATCCTGGATGTGTTCCGCACCGAGCCCCTGCCGAAGGAACACCCGTTCTGGGCGGCGAAGGGCATCATGGTCCTGCCCCATATCGGCGGCGGCCACCCGGAACGCGACAAGACCGTGGCCAAGCTGTTCGTCGACAACCTGGCGCGCTTCCTGGATGGCAGGCCGCTCCGGGAGCTGGTGGATCGGGCGGCGGGTTACTGAAGGAAGCAAGCGCGTTCTTTTTTGAAAAAAAGAACCAAAAAACTTTTGTTCCTTTGCGCCGGGAAAAACCCGGCGCAAAGGAACAATTCGTCTTCAGTCGATGTGCTTCAGGTACTGCGCCACGAAGTCGCAGCCGACCTCTGCGCTGTAGGCCGCGATCAGCTTCTGCGTCACCGGCCCCGGAATGGCACCATCCGCCACCTTCTGCCCGTTGAACGAACTCACCGGCAGAATGCACAGGCTGGTCGAGGTCAGGAACATCTCATCCGCCGTCGCCGCGTCGAACATGTCGATGTCCCGCTCCTCGAACTTCACGCCCAGCTTGTGCGCCATGTCGATCGTCATCTGGCGCGAAACGCCAGGCAGCACGAACTTCTCGCGCGGCGTCTTCAACACCCCATCGCGCACAATGAAGATGTTGCTGCCAATGCCCTCGGCCAGATTGCCGTTCTCGTCCAGCAACACCGCCCAGGCATCGGGGTTGGCCGCCTTCACCGGCTGCTCCGCCACGATCATGTTCAGGTAGTTGTGCGTCTTGGCCCTGGGGCTGAGCATGTCCGGCGCCGTGCGACGCACCGGCGGCACGATCACCTCCGCCCCATCGCGATACATCTTCGCCCGCGCCTTGAACGGCAGCGGCATCATCTCGATCACCACGTTGGGCCCGGTGTGCTCCCAGCCCTCGTCGCCCACCGCGTTCACCCCGCGGCTCACGCGCTGGCCCACCCACCAGTCGCCACCTTCCTGCCGCAGGTGATTGTTGCGCTCCACGATCTCTTCGCTCAGCGCCACCATCTCCGCCGGTCCCATGCCGGGATCAATGCGGAGGTAGCGCAGCGAGCGGTAGAAACGATCGATATGTTCCTTGATGCGGAAGATGTGGCCATCGAAGGTCCGCGTCATGTCGAAGGCGCCGTCGCCGTAAAGCCAGGAACGGTCGCGGAACGGAACCATCACCTCCCGCTCCGGCACCCACTTCCCGTTGAACCAGGCGATGCGCTCATTGGCCAGGCGATGGGCGGGCTGCGACATGGGGATCCTCCTGGGATGCAAGCCGGAAGCGGAAACTATCCGGCCAATCCCCCGCCCGCGCAACGGCGCAAACGTCCCGCGGATGCCGCGCCTAACTCCAGAACACCTTTGTGCAGAGGGTATGTAAGCCGGCCCGCGCCGCGATGTGTCCTTTCTCCTCCGCGAGCAACCGCGGCAGCAGCCCTTCCGGCGCCACCATCATCCGCCCGCCAGCGCCCGCACCTCGGCGGCACTCCGCCCCGCCGCCCGCAGGTCGCGCAACGTCGCCGCCCGGTCCCGCTTCGCCAACCGCCGGCCGCTCGCATCGGTCAGCAGCGCATGATGTGCATAGTCTGGCGTCGGCCAACCCATCAGCGCCTGCAGCAGCACGTGCACATGCGTCGCCGCCAGCAGATCCTCGCCCCGCACCACCAGCGTCACCCCCTGCAGCGCGTCGTCATGCGTCACGCAAAGATGGTAGCTCGCCGGCACATCCTTGCGCGCCAGCACCACGTCGCCGAACGCCGCGGGATCGGCCACCACCCACCCGGCGCGCTCGTCCCGGAACCCCAACGCCCGCCCCACCTCGGCCAGCGCCGCCCCCATGTTCAGCCGCAGCGCATAGGGCACCCCGGCCCCGATCCGCTTTGCCCGCTCCGCTTCGGAAAGCCCCCGGCACGTCCCGGGATACACCGGCCCCTCCGGCCCATGCGGCGCCCCCGCTGAAGCCGCCAGCTCACGCGCAATCTCCGCGCGCGTGCAGAAGCAGGGATAGAGCAATCCTCGCCCCCGCAATTTCTCCAGCACCAAGCTGTACTCGCCGAAATGCGCCGACTGCACCCGCACCGGCCCATCACACTCCAGCCCCAGCCACGCCAGGTCTTCCAGGATGCCCGCCGCGAATTCCGGCCGGCAGCGCGTGGCGTCGATATCCTCCAGCCGCAGCAGGAACCGCCCACCCACCGCCCGGGCCCGCCGCCACGCCGTCAGCGCCGAATGCGCATGGCCGAGATGGAGATACCCCGTCGGGCTCGGCGCGAACCGCGTCACCAGCCCCACCGGCTCAGGCGCTCCGCAGCGGCCGCCAGCAGCGCAACGCCACGCCGGCCACCAGCGCGCCCGCCAGCAGCAGCACGCTCGCC
Source organism: Rhodospirillales bacterium (assembly GCA_947460455.1). GTDB lineage: Bacteria > Pseudomonadota > Alphaproteobacteria > Acetobacterales > Acetobacteraceae > CAMDGX01. Next base: position 61,370 of record CANHKG010000003.1, read on the forward strand.
GGCTCCGGCACTGCCGCGATGGAAGACTGCCAGGGCGAAGCGGTGGAAACCGCAGGCGCGGCCCCGGTCAGCATCACATTCCCCGTCAGCGTCAACGGCGACGGCCCGTATCCCGTCCGCACCAGGTCATTGACATTGTAGAACGTGTTGTTCACCAGCGTGGCCGGGTTGGAGAACCCCGACGGCCCATCGCGGGACTGGTTGAACAACGCCGTCGCCCCATCACCGCGCTCGTTGATGATGATGTTGCCGATGATGTCCAGTGTCGACCCCGGCCAGGTCGGCACCACCTCGCCCCCGTAATGGATGATGTAGCGATTGACCGAGAGCGGCCCCTTCACGATCTGGTTGTTCTCGATCCGCGCCACCCCGCCATTCGGCAGGTCGATGCTGTAGCTCGCCTGCGAATCCGGCCCGTCCACGAACCGGCTGTTGGTGATCGTGGTCACCGCGGCGCGCGACTTCAGTTCGTGGTTGGTGCGCACGCTGTTGAAGTAGCTGTCCGTCACGGTCAGCGTGCCGACCTTGTTCACATACAAATTGTGCGCCGGGCTGTTCGTGCCCGCATAGGTGGGGTTGCCGTTGGCGCTGAATTCGGAGCGCACGATCTCCACATCGGTGTTGGCGCCATCGCCCACCAGGATGCCGTTCTCGTTGTGGTGGATATAGGAATCGTAGACCCTGAGGTCCCCGTTGCCGAACTCGAACAGGATCCCGGCGCCATTGGTCCAGAACGGGCGCGCGGCACCGAAGATCTCCAGGTTCCGAACCGTCAGGTCCGCCCCGACATTGCCCGGCACCATCAGCACCGCCCGGTCGTTCGCCGGCGCCGGGTTCGGCGTTCGCAGCTGCGCCATCCCACCCACGCCCTGCAGCGTGAGCGAATGGGTGATCAGCGGAAACTCCTCCACGTACAGCCCCGTGGGGATCAAAATCACATCCCCGGCCGAGGAGGCGGTGATCGCCTCCGAAACGGTCGAGTAGGAAAGTCCATCGGTCGCGTTGAGGATACTCATGGGGACCCACGCGCTGCGTTCACACAACAGTACCACGCCGATCCATACCGGAGAAGGCAAACTCCCACCCCACCATGCTAGCCTGCGGCACATCACTGCCAGGAGTTGCCCGATGGCCCCGATCGACGGCCCCCGCTGGGGCCCCGCCGAACCCGGCCCCGCCCGCCAGCTCGTCGTGCTCTGCCACGGCCTCGGCGCCGACGGCCACGACCTGATAGACCTTGCCCCCCTCTGGGGCCGCACCCTCCCGCATGCCGCCTTCGCCGCCCCGGATGCGCCGGAACCCTGCGACATGGGCCCCTACGGCCGCCAATGGTTCTCGGTGGCGGACCGCACTCCCGCCCGCCTCGCCGCGGGTGCCGCCATCGCACGCGATGCGCTGGATGCCTTCCTCGATACGGAACTCGCCCGCCTCGGCCTGCCGCCCGATGCCTACGCGCTGATGGGTTTCAGCCAGGGCGCCATGACCGCGCTCTACACCGGCCTGCGCCGCCCCGTTCCGCCGCGCGGCATCCTCGCCTTCTCCGGCGCCCTGATCGCGCCCGAAAGCCTGGCCGAGGTCACCGCCCGCCCACCGATCCTCCTCATCCACGGCGAGGATGACGAGGTGGTGCCCGTCACCCGCTCCCGCACCGCCCAATCGGCCCTGGAGGCCAGCGGCTTCGGCGTCACCGCCCTCTACTGCCCCCGCCTCGGCCACGGCATCGACGATGCGGGCCTGTCGGCCGGCGCCCTTTTCCTGCAACGCATCTTCGCCACGCCCGAGCACGCATCATGACACGGCGGTGAAACCTTCGGCCCGCCCAGTTGCCGCGCACCAATTTCCGGTGCGAAGATCACTCAGGTTTCGGCAACGCTCGCATCGCGGCGATTCGTTCGGACACCCGGTCGCCGCCGGTGCGCTACCCAGGGGGTGACCCTTGCCTGACGGCGGCAGCCACTATCCGGCTCTGGTCCTGAATGCGGACTTCCGTCCGCTGTCCTATTTCCCGTTGTCGCTGTGGTCCTGGCAGGACGCAGTGAAGGCGGTCTTCCTCGATCGGGTGTCCGTGCTCTCGGAATACGAAACCGAGGTCCGCTCCCCCTCCCTCACCATCCGCCTGCCCAGCGTCATCGCGCTGAAGGACTACATCGCCACCGCCCGCCGCCCCGCCTTCACCCGCTTCAACGTCTTCCTGCGCGATGCCTTCTCCTGCCAGTACTGCAATGAGCGCGCGCCGGCCCCCGACCTCACCTTCGACCACGTCATCCCCCGCAGCCGTGGCGGCCGCACCACCTGGGAGAACGTCGTCACCGCCTGCGGCCCCTGCAACCTGCGCAAGGGCAGCCGCCTGCCGCGGGAATGCCACATGCACCCGCACATCACCCCCCGCCAGCCCTCCACCTGGGAGCTACAGGAAAACGGCCGCGCCTTCCCCCCCAACTATCTCCACGAAAGCTGGCGAGACTACTTATACTGGGACAGCGAACTGGAAAGCTGACCGGGATGCCGGCCAGCCTTGGCGACCAGAGTTGGGGAAACGACAGGGATGAACCGATGCGGCCACACCCATGCCTGCGGCGCCGTGCCCTCCTGCTCGGCGGCGGCGCCATGCTGACCGCCGGCATGCAGGCCACCTCGGCCGAAGTCCTGCGCACCACCACCTGGCTGCGCGCCTGGGACAGCCACGGCAACCACCGCACCGCCACCCCCGGCGACGAGCAGGGCGCCGACTGGCTCGCCGCCGAAGCCCGCGCCATGGGCGCCACCCCCAGCTTCGAATCCTTCCCGCTCGACCGCGTGGACACGGATGCCGCCTTCCTGGAAATCGAAGGCGAACGCATCCCCGGCGAACCCATGCAGGACGCGCCAGACACGCCCGACGGCCGCGTGATGGCGCTGGCCAGCACCGGCGACAACCTCGCCGAACCCTCCCAGGCCGACATCCACGTGATGGAGCTGGCCCCCACCGCCGTCTACAGCCCCGATTTCGCCCGCTTCCGCCGCGAATCCCGTAGCAAGGCTCTGGTCGTCATCACCAAGGGCGCGTCCCCCGGCCTCGCCTTGCTCAACGCCGAATCCTTCAAGGCGCCCTACGGCCCACCGATCCTGCAGGTCTCCAGCGCCGCCGGCCCGCGCATCCTCGATGCCGTCCGGCGCGGTGCCGCCTTGCGCGTGGTCCTCCGCACCCGCCGCACCCGCACCCAGGCCCGCAACGTCGTCGTCACCCTCCCGGGCCGCGACCGCTCCCGCCCCAAGCTCGTGGTGATGACCCCGCGCTCCTCCTGGTACCAATCCACCGCCGAACGCGGCGGCGGCCTCGTTTGCTGGCTCGAAGCCCTGCGCGCCCTCATCGCCGCCCCGCCGGGCCGCGACGTCATCCTCACCGCCAATTCCGGCCACGAAATCGGCCATATCGGGCTGGACGACTTCCTCGCCCGCAGGCCTGGCTGGGACCAACCCGGCGGCGCCAGCTGGGTCCACTACGGCGCCAATATCGGCTCCGCCGGCGGCGAGCTGCACATCCTCTCCAACGCCGACGACCTGCGCACCCTGTTCCAGGCCGAACTCACCACCGCCCGCTTCCCCGCCAACCGCCTGGCCGAGAAAACCTTCGTCCCCAACGGCGAAACCCGCGACATCCACAAGGCCGGCGGCCACTACCTCACCCTGATGGGCACCAACCGCCTGTTTCACCTGCCGCAGGATCGCTTTCCGGATTCCGTGGAGGTGGAAGCCATCGCACGCATAGCGGCAGGGAGTGCGGCGGCGGTGGCGGCCTTAAGCAAGTAAGGGTCTTCTTTTTCTGAAGAAAAAGAAGCAAAAAGACGGCGGTTTCCAACTCCGGGTGCAACGCCTTTGATGTTTGCGTTTGCTCGGAGGATGGGATGGCTGGCTATCACGAGTTGAACCTTGCCGAGCGTCTGTCGCTTCAGCG
>CANHKG010000004.1 GCA_947460455.1 Rhodospirillales bacterium
ATTATCCCGGCATCGGGCCGGAGCATTCCTGGCTGCATGAGATCAAGCGCGTGGAATACGTGGCGGCAACCGACCAGGAGGCGCTGGACGCGTTCCAGCTGTGCACGCGCACCGAGGGCATCATCCCGGCGCTGGAGCCGGCGCATGCGTTGGCGCACGTGGCCAAGATGGCGCCGACGATGGACAAGGATGCGATCATCCTGATGAATCTGTGCGGGCGGGGAGACAAGGACATCTTCACCGTGGCCGAGGCGTTGGGGGTGAAGCTGTGAGCAGGATCGCAACACGCTTTGCCAAGCTGAAGGCCGAGGGCCGCGGCGCGCTGATTCCCTTCGTGGAGGCGTGGGACCCGGACGAGACGACCTCCCTGGCGCTGCTGAAGGGCATGCCGGGGGCCGGGGCCGACCTGATCGAGATCGGCTGCCCGTTCACGGACCCGATGGCCGATGGGCCGACGATCCAGCTGGCCGGGCGCCGTGCGCTGGATGCCGGGGCCAACATGAAGAACACGCTGGCGATGGTGCGGGCGTTCCGGCAGGACGACGGCGAGACGCCGATCATCCTGATGGGGTACCTGAACCCGATCCTTTCCTATGGCGTTGAGGCGTTCTGCGCCGATGGGGCGAAATCGGGCGTGGATGGGCTGATCATCGTGGACCTGCCGAGCGAGGAGGCCGACTTGGTGCTGCCGCATGCGGCGGCGAACGGGCTCGACATCATTCGCCTGGTGGCACCGACGACGGATGAGGACCGGCTGCCGCTGGTGCTGAACGGCTCCTCCGGCTTCGTGTACTATGTGTCGATCACCGGCATCACGGGCACGCGCACGGCGAGCGGGGATGAGCTGGCGGAGGCGATTCCGCGCATTCGCAAGGTGACCAACCTGCCGATCGCGATCGGGTTCGGCGTGCGCTCCCCGGAGCAGGCGGCCAATGCGGTGAAGCATGCCGATGGCGCCGTGGTGGCCTCCGCGCTGATCGACACGATGAAGCAGGACCTGGAAGCCAATGGGGGCAAGCCGAAGCCGGATACGGTGGCGCGCATCCTGGGGCAGGTGAAGGCTTTGGCCGCCGGCGTGCGCGGGGCGCGCGTTCCGGCCTGAAGGAGCGGATGCGATGAACTGGCTCACGGAATTCGTCCGGCCGAAGATCCGCACCCTGCTGGGGCAGCGGGATGTGCCGCAGAACCTGTGGGTGCAGTGTGCCAACTGCCAGCACATGATGTTCCACGCCGAGTTCGAGAAGAACCAGCGCGTGTGCGGGCAGTGCGGGCACCACTCGCGCGCCTCGGCGCCGCAGCGCCTGGCCTGGACCTTCGACGAAGGGAAGTTCACGCGCATCGAGCTGCCGAAGGTGCCGGTGGACCCGCTGCGGTTCCGTGCCACCAAGCGCTATTCCGACCAGTTGAGGGAGGCGCGCGAGAAGACCGGATTGGATGATGCCATCCTTGTCGCGCACGGCAGGATCGGCGGGCACAAGGCGGTGGTGGCGGCGATGGCGTTCGAGTTCATCGGCGGCTCCATGGGGGCGGCGGTGGGCGAGAGCATCGTGGCGGCGGCCAAGCTGGCGGTGCTGCAGGATGCGCCGCTGATCGTGTTCACCGCCTCTGGCGGCGCGCGGATGATGGAAGGGGCCGTCAGCCTGATGCAGATGCCGCGCACGGTGATCGCCTCGCAGATCGTGAAGGAGGCTGGGTTGCCGTTCATCACGGTGCTGACCGACCCGACCACGGGCGGCGTGACGGCGAGCTTCACCATGCTGGGGGATATCCAGATCGCGGAGCCCGGCGCGGAGATTGGGTTCGCCGGCGCGCGGGTGATCGAGCAGACCGTTCGGGAAAAGCTGCCGGAGGGGTTCCAGCGCAGCGAATACCTGCTGGCGCATGGCATCCTGGACATGGTGGTGAAGCGGACGGACATGAACGCGACGCTGGGGCGGCTGATCTCCCTGCTGCGGGTCAAGGAACTGGCGCCCGCGGCCGCGCCCACGCCCCCTGCCCTTCCGGCACCTGCCGTCTGAGCCCCATGGCCGTGGGTAGGATCGAGGCTGTGATCGAGCGCATGCACGCGCTCTATCCGCGGCTGATCGATTTGAGCCTGGAGCGGTTGGAACGGCTGCTGGGGCAGCTGGGCCACCCTGAGCGCACCTTGCCGCCTGTCATCCATGTGGCCGGCACCAACGGCAAGGGCAGCACCTGCGCCTTCCTGCGCGCCATCGGCGAGGCGGCGGGGATGCGGGTGCATGTGGCGACCTCCCCGCATCTGGTGCGGTTCAACGAGCGCATCCGGCTGGCGGGGTCGCTGGTGACGGATGCGCAGTTGCTGGATGTGCTCGACGAGATCGAGCGGGTGAATGCGGGGCAGCCGATCACCGTGTTCGAGGTGCTGATGGCGGCGACCTTCGTGCTGTTCGCCCGCGTGCCGGCCGACCTGGTGGTGCTGGAGGTGGGGCTCGGCGGGCAGTTCGACGCGACCAACGTGATCGACCGGCCGGCGGCGTGCGCCATCACCTCCATATCGATGGACCATCGGGAGATGCTGGGGGAGACGCTGGGGGCGATCGCGTTCGAGAAGGCGGGGATCATCAAGCCGGGCGTGCCGGTGGCGACGGGGCGGCAGGAGGCGGAAGCGTTCGGCGTGATCGCGGCGCGGGCGGCGGAATTGGGGGCGCCGTTGCTGGCGCGCGGGGATGCCTGGGACGTGGCGCCGACGGCGGATGGGTTCTCGTTCCGGGATGCCGGCGGGGTGTTGCAGTTGCCGCGGCCTTCGCTGCTGGGGGCGCATCAGCTGGACAATGCCGGGATCGCGGTGGCGGCGGCGCGGGCGAGCGGGTTGGGGTTCACTGAGGACGCGATTGCGCGCGGCATTGCCTCGGCAACCTGGCCGGCGCGGATGCAGCGCCTGACGGGGCGGCTGGCGGCACAGGTGCCGGCGGGGTGGGAGTTGTGGCTGGATGGCGGGCACAATCCCGGCGGCGGCGTGGCGATCGCCGAGCAGTTGCGCGGGGCCTGGGCGGATAGGCCGGTGCACCTGGTTGTGGGAATGAAGAAGGCGAAGGACACGCGGGAGTTCCTGGCGCCGTTGCTGGACCTGGCGGCCAGCGTGTGGGCGGTTTCGGAGCCCGGGCAGTATTCGGCGTTGCCGGTGGAGGCGATCGTGGAGGCCTCGGGCGGGCGGGCGCGGCCGGGGCCAACGGTGGGCGATGCGCTGGCCGCGATGCCGGCCGGGCCGCCGGCGCGGGTGCTGATTTGCGGCAGCCTTTATCTGGCGGGTGAAATCCTCAAGGCCGATGGCTGGCCGTACGACGGGCCAAATGGAAGGAAGGAATGACGATGAAGCGGATTCTGGTGCTGCATGGCGCGGGCATGGACATGCGCGGCAAGACGATGATCGAGACCTTCGGGCCGATGCTGCTGCCGGAATACGACGAGAAGATCCGCGGCTTCGCGGCCGAGCTGGGTGTGGCGGTGGAGATTTTCCATTCCAACAGCGAGGGCGCGATCATCGACAAGCTGTATGCGGCGCATGACGCTGGGTTTGACGGGGCGATCATCAACCCGGCCGGGTTCACGCGCGGCTATCCGGCGCTGAACGCGGCAATCTCGCAGGTGAAGTTCCCGGTGGTGGAGGTGCACATCTCCAACCCCGCGCGGCGCGGGACGGTGAGCGAAGTGGGCGCGGTGTGCGTGATGACGATGGCCGGGTTCGGCATCCAGGGCTACGCGCTGGCGCTGCGTGGGCTTAGGGACAGGTAAGCAGGTTGGGTTAAGCGCCCGCATCGAGATGCGGGCTACGGGTGCGGGTTGTAGCCCGCATCTTGATGCGGGCCTTGGACTATACGATGGGTTCGCCGAACGCGCCGGTGGAATTCGGCATTGTGCCGCCCCAGTCCGGGGGCAGCACTCCCTCGCGCACGAAGCGGTGGAACGACGAGTGCGGCCAATCTGCCACCGCTCTTGCCCAGCCATGCTTCACTGGGTTGAAGTGGATGTAGTCCACATGACGCTCGAAATCTTCGGTGTCGCGGATGGTGTGTTCCCAATAGCGCCGCTGCCATAGCGCATACCGGCCGTCTCCAAAGCGTGGCACTGGAGCGCCAGATGCTGCCACGTACTGCGTGAAGTGTCCTTTCAATCGCCGCCACAGGCGCGGATAGTCAGAATCACCGGGCGGCATCGTGATGAGGGCATGCAGGTGCTCAGGAAGCACGACGAGCGCCTCGATCCGGAACGGCTGCGCCGACCGGACCTCGGCAAAGGATGAACGCAGGAGATCGACGTGATCGACCAAGGCCGTCGCCCTGCGGTCTTGCAGGGCGACGGTGAAGAAGTAGGTGGCGCCAGGGATCAGGTTTCGGCGGTACCGGACCATGGTTCTGGCAGCGCTTGGGGTAAGGCCCGCATCAAGATGCGGGCTACGATTTGATGCGCTTGAACTTCTGCATCCGCCGCAGCTTCTCCGGCCTTGGTGTGCCCGGGAATACCGCCGCCCAGTCATTGGCGATCACTTCGCCCACGTAAAGGTCGCCCTGGGAGTCCAGCGCCACGCTATGGGGGGCGACGAAGGCGCCGGGGGTAGTGCCGGGCTTTTCGGTGCCCAGGCGGTTGATGAGCTTGCCGTCGTTGTCGAGGATCATCACGCGCGGGCCCAGGTTGGGCGTGGCGTGGTTCACGGCCATGTAGGGGCCGAGCTCGCCGACCAGCACATGGGGCTTGGTGCCGCCGGTGATGCAGAGGCCGCAGGGGCGGTGCAGGTTGTTGATCTGGCGGACGTAATTGCCGTCGCCGTCGAAGACCTGCACGCGGTGGTTCTCGCGGTCTGCCACGTAGACCAGACCGGCGGCGTCGCAGCAGATGTTGTGCGGCAGGTTGAACTCGCCTTCGCGGGTGCCGGGCTTGCCCCAGGTCTTCAGCAGCTTGCCGTCAGGCGAGAATTTGTGGACGCAGGCGTTGCCGTAGCCGTCGGAGACGTAGATGTCGCCGGTGGGGGAGAGGGCGGTGTGGGTGCAGCGGCAGAAGGGCACGTTGCTCATGGAGGGGGAGGGCTGGCCGGGCACGCCGATCTCAAGCAGCAGCTTGCCCTCGGGGGTGAACTTGCGAACGGTGTGGTCGCCGTTGTCCGTGAGGTACAGGCTGTCATCCGGGCCGATGCTGGCGCCATGGGGGTTGGTGAAGACGCCCTGGCCCCAGGCGTGGAGGAAGCCGCCCTCGCGGTTCATCACCACCACGGGGTGGGCGCCGCGGTTGAAGAGGTAGATGCGATCCTTCGAATCGACGGCGATGCCGGCGACGTCGCCCAGCACGATGTCGGCGGGGAGTTGCTCCCAGGCTTCGATGGGTTCGAAGAGGAAGTCGTCGATGAGGCTCATGCTTGTTCCAGACGGCGGTTGGGGGGAGCAGGGGTAGCCCGCACCGGGATGCGGGCTACTTTTCGTTCAGGCGACGGCGATGACTTCGACCTCGATCTTCAGCGCGGGGCTGACGAGGCCGCCGATGATCAGGGTGCTGGCGGGCTTGCGGTCGCCCATCGCTTCGCTGCGCGAGGTGCGGACGGCGGGGAGATAATCGAGGCTGGTGGCGATGGTGGTGATCTTGACGATGTTGTCCAGCGTCATGCCCACGGCCTTGAGCTGGGCGGTGATGTTCTTCCAGACGTTGCGGCCCTGCTCGGTGGCGTCTTCCGGCACCGAGCCGTCCATGGCGGCGCCGACCTGGCCGCTGATGTAGACGGTGCGGGTGGCGCCGGTGACTTCCACGGCGTGGGTGTATTGGCCGACGGGGGCCGGGGCGTCCGGCGCGTTGCTGAGGCGGATTTGCATGGTTCGTGTCCTCTTCAGGGGAGATTGGGGCGCCAAGCTTCGTGGAAGCCGCGGACGCGGGGGAGGGCGAGCATGTCCCACGGGCTGGGCATTTCGCCGACGCGGGCGTGGATGAGGGCGGGCTCGCGGCGGGCGAGGGCCTCGCCCAGGGCGGGGCCGAAGGCCTCGGGGGTGTCGGCGCGCCAGGTGTTCATGCCGAAGCTTTTGGCGAAGGCGGTGAAATCGGGGTTGGTGAGGTCCGAGGCGATCTGGCGGTTGCCGAAGCGTTCGGCCTGGATGCGCTTCACGTTGCCGAAGGCGCCGTCGTCGAATACCACCACCACCAGGGGCAGGCGGTGGTGCATGGCTGTGGCGAGTTCCTGGGCCTGGTACATGAAGCCGCCATCGCCACAGATCGCCACCACGGCGCGGTCCGGCAGGGCGGCCTGCACGCCGAGCGCGGTGCCGTAGGCCCAGCCGAGATTGTCCTGGTAGCCCGGGGAGATGTAGCGGCGTGGGGCAGACACTTCGAAAGCCAGGCGGCCCATGAAGCCGAGCTGGGTCACGTCCTCCACCACGATGCCGTCTTCCGGCAGGGCTTCGCGCAGGGCGCGGAGGTAGCCCATCTGCGGTTCCTGGCTGGCGAGGCGTTCGGCGAACCAGGCCTGGTGGGCGGCGATCTCGGCGCGGGGGGCGCGGGGGGTGGTGGGCAGGGCGGCCAACAGGGCGCGGATGCCGTCCGCCGCGTCGGCGTGGATGGCGATTTCGGGGCGGCGGAAGCGGAAATGTTCCTCGGCGTCGATATCGAGGCGGATGATCTTCATCGCCTCGTCGGTGCCCCAGCCGGATTGGGCGAAGTGCATGCGGGTGCCGATGCCCAGCACCACGTCCGCGTCCTTCCACAGGCGGTGGGTGACGGGCAGCGAGGTGGCGAGCGGATGGGTGGTGGAGATCACGCCGCGGCCGCGGCGGTAGGTGCCGACGGGGGCGCCGAGGCGTTCGGCCAAAGCGAGGAGTTCGGGTGCGGCATCGAGCGCGCCGCCGCCGGCGAGGATGAGGGGGCGTTCGGCCTTGGCCAGCAGGGCGACGGCCTGGTCGATGGCGACCTGGTCGATGGCGGGGCGCTCGATGGGAAGCGGGGCCACGGGCGTGGCCATGCCGGGGCGGCCCCAGGTGTCGATGCCGCATTCCAGGGCGGCGGGGCGGCGGCGGCCGGAGAGGGTGGCGCGGATGGCCTCGGCGATCAGGCGCGGGGCGTCGGCGGGGCCGGGGATGCGGGCCGCGTGCTTGGTGATGTGGCGCAGCAGGCCAAGCTGGTCCGGGATTTCGTGCAGGTGGCCCCAGGCGCGGTCGATCGCGTCCGACGGGATCTGGCCGACGAGGGCGAGCACCGGGGCGCCGGTGCCGTAGGCGGTGAGCAGGGCGGCGCCGGCATTCAGCAGGCCGGGGCCGGGCACCACGGCGAAGGCCTGCGGCTTGCCGGTGGCGAGCGCCGCGCCGAGGGCCATGTAGCCGGCGGCCTGTTCGTGGCGGGGGTGGAGCAGGCGCATCTTGCCGCTTTGCGCCACGGCATCGAACAGGAAATCGTTGTTCACGCCGGGCAGGGCATAGAGCGTGGTGATCCCGTGGGCGAGCAGGGCCTCGACCGTGGCTTCACCGGTGGTTTGGCGGGACATGCGTTTCCTCGTGACCGTCACCCTATCGTGGCACAGGGCGCGGCGACGGGATATGATCGGGCGAGAACGGGAGGCAATGGCGTGTATTCGCAGGCGCTCAACACACGGGATGCGGGGCCGTCGGCAGAGGACGCCGATGCCTTGGCGCGGTTCCAGGCCAGGATCGATGCCGAGGAGAAGATCGAGCCGAATGACTGGATGCCGGAAGCGTATCGCCGCACGCTGACGCGGCAGATCAGCCAGCACGCCCATTCCGAGATCGTCGGCATGCTGCCGGAGGGCAACTGGATCACCCGCGCGCCGAGCCTGCGGCGCAAGGCGGCCCTGCTGGCCAAGGTGCAGGATGAGGGCGGGCACGGGCTGTACCTGTATGCCGCGGCGGAGACGCTGGGCACGGCGCGCGAGGAGCTGGTGGAGCAGCTGCTGAGCGGGCGGGCGAAGTATTCCTCCATCTTCAACTATCCCACGCTGAGCTGGGCGGACATTGGCGCGATCGGGTGGCTGGTGGATGGCGCGGCGATCATGAACCAGATCCCGCTGTGCCGCTGTTCCTACGGGCCGTATGCGCGGGCCATGATCCGCGTGTGCAAGGAGGAGAGTTTCCACCAGCGCCAGGGCTACGAGATCATGCTGACGCTGTGCCGTGGCACCGAAGCGCAGAAGGCGATGGCGCAGGATGCGCTGAACCGGTGGTGGTGGCCGTGCCTGATGATGTTCGGGCCGCCGGACACGGCATCGCAGCATTCCGATGCCTCGATGAAGTGGAAGATCAAGCGCTTCACCAACGACGATCTGCGGCAGAAATTCGTGGATGCCACGGTGCCGCAGGGGCTGCATCTCGGGCTGACCTTTCCGGACCCGGAATTGCGGCTGGAGGACGGGCACTGGCGGTTCGGGGCGATCGACTGGGATGAGTTCAAGCGCGTGGTGGCCGGGGACGGGCCGCTGAACCGGGAGCGGCTGGCGGCACGCAAAGCGGCGCATGAAGAAGGCGCCTGGGTGCGGGAGGCGGCTTTGGCCTTCGCGGCCAAGCGGCGGAGGAAGGCGGCATGACCGAAGCACGCACCCCTTTGTGGGAGGTGTTCCTGCGCAGCCGCACCGGGCTGTCTCACCGGCACGTCGGCTCCGTGCACGCGGCCGATGCGGTGATGGCGTTGCAGGCGGCGCGCGACACCTACACGCGGCGCGGCGAGGGGCTTTCGATCTGGGTGGTGCCGTCCGCCGCGATCACGGCCAGCGATCCGGCGGAGAAGGGGATGCTGTTCGAACCTGCCGCCAGCAAGATCTACCGGCACCCGACCTTCTATGAGGTGCCGGACGAGGTGGGGCATATGTGACGTGTCGGACCGGTTTTCGGGATTGCTGCTGCGGCGGGCCGACGATGCGCTGGTGCTCGGCCACCGGCTGTCGGAATGGACGGGCCATGCGCCCAGCCTGGAGGAGGAGTTGGCACTGGCGAACCTGGCGCTGGACCTGATCGGCCAGGCGCGGGCGCTGTATGCGCTGGCAGCGGAAAAGGGCGCGGGGGAGGACGAGGATTCGCTGGCCTATCTGCGCGGCGATCGCGAGTACACCAACCTGCTGCTGCTGGAATTGCCGAACGGGGATTTCGCGGTGACCATCGCGCGGCTGTTCCTGTACGCGGCGTTCATGGACCCGTTCTGGCGCGCGGCGGCGGGCTCGCGCGACCGGGACCTGGCGGCGATCGCGGCCAAGGCGGAGAAGGAGGCAGCCTATCACCTGCGCCATGCCGCGGAATGGCTGATCCGGCTGGGCGACGGCACCGAGGAATCGCACCGAAGGGCGCAGGCGGCGCTGGAGCGGCTGTGGCCCTATACCGGCGAGATGTTCGAGCCGGAGGACGAGGTGCTGGTGGCGGCCGATGTGTGCCCGGAGCCGGCCGGGCTGCGCGAGGCGTGGAACCGCACGGTGGATGCGGTGCTGGCGGAGGCAACGCTGTCGCGGCCGGCGGAGTGCTGGATGCAGAGCGGTGGGCGCGCCGGGCGGCACACGGAGCATCTCGGCCACATGCTGGCGGTGATGCAGTCCGTCGCGCGGGCGCACCCGGGGGGCAAATGGTGAACCTGCGGGAGCGTGCCTGGGCGGCGGCAGCGGCGGTGGTGGACCCGGAGATTCCGGTGCTGACCATCGAGGATCTCGGCGTGCTGCGTGAGGTGGTGGAGGGCGATGCGGGCGTGGAGGTGCGGATCACGCCGACCTATTCCGGCTGCCCGGCCATGGGGGTGATCGCCTGGGAGGTGGAGGCGGCGCTGGCGCGTGAAGGGATCGCGCCGGCCCGCGTGGTGACGGTGCTGTCGCCGGCCTGGACCACGGATTGGCTCAGCGAGGCGGGGCGGGAGAAGCTGCGCGAATACGGCATCGCGCCGCCGGGGAAGGCGGGTCGGCGGGCGTTGTTCGGGGACGAGGCGGTTTCGTGCCCCCGGTGTGGGTGCGGGGAGACGGCGCTGTTGGCGGAGTTCGGGTCCACCGCGTGCAAGTCCTTGCGCCAGTGCCAGGCGTGCCGCGAGCCGTTCGACGCGTTCAAGTGCCACTGATGTTCCACGCACTGCGCATCGCCGATCGGCGGCAGGAGACGGACGAGGCGGTGTCGCTGGCGTTCGAGATTCCCGAGGCGTTGCGCGGGGATTTCGCGTTCCGGCCGGGGCAGTACCTCACGCTGCGCGCCGTGATCGGGGGCGAGGAGGTCCGGCGGGCCTATTCGATCTGCGCCGGGCTGGATGACGGCGAGCTGCGCGTGGCGGTGAAGCATGTGCCGGGCGGGGCGTTCTCGGCGCATGCCAACTCGGCACTGCAGGTGGGCGACACGGTTGAGGTGATGCCGCCGGAGGGGCGGTTTGGGCATGCGCCGGAGGGCGAGGGGCGGCTGTATCTGGGGCTGGCGGCGGGGTCGGGCATCACGCCCATCCTGTCGATCCTGAAGAGCGTTTTGGCACGGGAGCCGGGCAGCCGGTTCATCCTGCTATATGGCAGCCGCAGCACGGCGCAGGTGCTGTTCCGCGGTGCGCTGGAGGATTTGAAGGACCGGTATCTCGATCGGCTGACGGTGGTTCATACGCTGTCGCGCGAGGCGCAGGACGTTCCGGCGCTGAACGGGCGGCTGGATGGGGCGAAGCTGCGGGCGTTGCTGCCGGGGCTGGTGGATGCGGCGGCGATCGACCAGGCCTTCCTGTGCGGGCCGGAGGCGATGCTGGACGAATTGCCGGCGGTGCTGACGGATCTGGGTGTCGCGGCGGATCGCATCCAGATGGAGCGGTTCACGCCCTCGGCGCCCAGGCGCGCGGTGGTGGTGGCGGAGGATGCGCCGGGTGTGGCGGTGGCCACGATCATCCACGATGGCGCCAGGCGCGAGGTTCCGGTGGCCGAAGGGGAGACGGTGCTGGATGCGGCGCTGCGGGCTGGGATGGATTTGCCGTGGTCGTGCCATGGCGGCATGTGCAGCACCTGCCGCGCGAGGGTGACCGAGGGCGCGGTGGAGATGGCGGTGAACTTCTCCCTGGAGCCGTGGGAGGTTTCAGCCGGCTACGTGCTGACATGCCAAACCCGGCCTGTTTCGGCGCGAGTGGTGGTCGACTACGACCAAGTCTAGGGGTCTGGGGCCTAAGGCCCCAGCGGGGTCGAGGGGCGGCGCCCCTCGCCTTACGCCTGCTTCAGCTCAATCAAGCTGCGCCGGATTTTCCGCCCACGCTCGATGCTGTCCTCGATGAACGACGGATCGCCCCAGCGCACCGCGCGGGCCATGGCCTGGGCGTCTTCCATGAAGCGGGCGAGCATTTCCAGCAGGGCTTCGCGATTGTTGAGGAAGATGTCGCGCCACATCACGGGGTCAGAGGCGGCGATGCGGGTGAAATCCCGGAAGCCGGAGGCGGAGAATTTCAGCACTTCCTGCCGGCTTTCGTCTTCCAGGCCTTCGGCGGTGTTGCAGATGGTGAAGGCGATGAGGTGCGGCAGGTGGGAGACGATGGCCAGCACGCGGTCGTGGTGGCCGGCTTCCATGCTTTCCACCATGGAGCCGCAGCGGCGCCAGAGTTCGGAGACCTTTTCCACCGCGGTCTCGTCGGTGCCCGGCGGCGGGGTGAGCAGGCACCAGCGGCCCTGGAACAGGGTGGTGAAGCCGGCATCGGGGCCCGAGTATTCCGTTCCCGCAACAGGGTGCGCCGGCACGAAATGCACGCCGGCGGGGATCAGCGGGCCGACGTCGCGGATGACGGACTGCTTGGTGGAACCCACATCCGTTACGATGCAGCCGGGCGCGAGATGGGGCGCGATCGCCTCGGCCAGGGCGGCATAGGCGCCGACGGGGGCGCAGAGCATGACGCAATCGGCGCCGGCCACGGCGCGGGCGGGATCGAGTTCCACACGGTCGGCGATGCCGAGCTGCATCACGCGGTCGAGCGTGGCCTGGGTGCGGGCGTTGGCGACGATCTCGGTGGCGATCTCGCGCTTTTCCGTGGCGATGCGCGCCACGGAACTGCCGATCAGGCCGATGCCGACCAGCACCAGACGCTTGAAGAGAGGCTCAGCCCCAGGAATCGAAGGCATCATCAGCCCTTCATGAAGGCGGTAAGCGCATCCGTCACCAGGCCGCATTCCTCGGCGGTGCCGACGGTGATGCGCAGGCAGTGCGGCAGGCTGTAGGCGGCCATGCCGCGCACGATGATGCCGCGGGATTTCAGGAACGCGTCGGCGCCCTTGGCCTTCTCCGCCGTGGCGAAGTCCGTCAGCAGGAAGTTGCCCTCGCTGGGCCACACCTTGATGCCGACGGCTTCCAGGGAGGCAGCCAGCTTGGCGCGCCATTCGGTGTTGTGGGTGCGGCACTTTTCCACCCAGCCCGGCTCTTCCAACGCGGCCACAGCGGCGGCCTGGGCGGCGAGGTTCACGTTGAACACGCCGCGCACGCGGTTGAGCGCATCGGCGACGGAGGCGGGCATGTAGCCCCAGCCCACGCGCATGCCGCCGAGGCCGAACACCTTGCTGAAGGTGCGCAGCATCACGGTGTTCTCGCCGGCATCCACCAGCTTCTGCCCGGCGTCGTAATCGGCGGCTTCCACGTATTCGGCGTAGGCGCTGTCGAGCACCAGCAGGATATCGGGGCGCAGGCCGGCGCGCAGGCGGTCCACCTCGGATTGCGGCAGCAGGGTGCCGGTGGGGTTGTTGGGGTGGGCGACGAAGACGATGCGGGTTTCCGGCGTGACGGCCGCAAGCATGGCCGAGACATCGGTGGTGACGTTCTGCTCCGGCACCTTGATCACGCGCGCGCCGGAGAAGGTGCCGGCGATGTCGTACATGGTGAAGCCATGCGCGCTCATCAGGATGTCGGCGCCAGGGCCGCCATAGACATGGCAGATCAGGCTGATCAGCTCGTCCGATCCGGTGCCGCAGACGATGCGCTCGGGATCGAGGCCCCAGCGGGCGCCGAGGGCGCGGCGCAGGCCGACGGAGCCTCCATCGGGGTAGCGGTGCAGTTCCGCCGCCACCTTGGCATAGGCAGCCTGGGCGGCGGGCGGCGGGCCGAAGGCGCCCTCGTTGGAGGAGAGCTTGATGATGCGGTTCACACCCGGGATTTTCGCTTCGCCGGCGACATAGGCGTGGATCTGCATCACGGCATCCCGCGGCTGCGGGCGCATCACGGTCTCGGTCATCAGCTTTCTCCCTCCACGGGCACGGCATAGGCGCCCAGCACCACCGGGCGGCGGGCCACCTCGCCAAGCCGGGCCAGGCGCGGATCGTCTTCGGCCACCAGGCCCTCCACCTCCACCAGCGCGGTGGTCGCCGCGGGGTCGCGGCGCAGGATGGTGGACAGCGGCGGCAGGTCGGCGGCGGTCAGCGCGGCGGTGAGGCGGGCGCGGCTGCTCTCGCTGGTGAGCTCCAGCCCGATCAGGCTGCGGTCGTGCCCGCTGGCATCCGGCGCCACGGCGGCCACCACCAGGGCCTGCACCCGCGGCGCGCCCTCTGGCCGCGGGGCCCAGAACGGCAGGCGGGCGATCACGTGGATGCGCGGTTCGTCCCGCGAGGAGCTGTGGCGGTGCAGCAGGGCGGTCCACCAGCCGGTCTGTTCACCCTCGGCCGGCATGGGCAGCACGGCGCAGATGGCGCTGCCGGCGCTGACCTCGGCGATGGCCTGGGCCGGGGAGCGGTGGGCGCGCAACGGAGTCAGCGCCCCGAAATGTTCACGGGCAGCCTGCACATGCGGGCTGCCCGCCTCGGTTTCGCACACGGCAACCACATAGCTGCCCTGCATGCTGGTCGTGGCCGCAAACAGCTCCCGCCACCATCGCACCAGCAGGCGCTTGGGCAGCTTGCTGTGATGCCGCGCCAGCAGGCGGCGGACGATATTGGCCTCGCGGCCCGGGCGGATCGGCACGCGGCCCTTGCCGCCCTGGCTCGCCACCTTCTCCACCACCTCTGCACGGCGTTGCAGCAGGTCGTGGATGGCATCGTCGATGCGATCCAGCTCGGCGCGCAGTTCCGCCAGCACCGGCGCCTGGGGCGGCGCGGAGGAGGCGGGCGGCGGGGAGGCAGAAGCGGCGGAGGTCATGGGCGCCAAGAGAACAGAGGGATCGAACAGGGGTGGCAAGGGGATGATGGCCAGTCCTAGCGGATGCCCGCGGCGCTGCAAAGCCGCGCCACCGAAAGCACCGCGGTTGCATGGGGGGCGCACACTCCGCATATGCTTCACCGAAATGGATCAGCCAGAGCTCCCCGTCGTCGACCACCAGCACCTCGTCCTCGACGGGCCGTTGATGCTCGACTGCGGCACGGAGCTGTCGCGGGTGCGCATCGCCTACCGCACCTACGGCACGCTGAACGCGGCGCGCAGCAATGCCATCCTGATCTGCCATGCCCTCACCGGCGACCAGTATGTGGCCGAACCCCATCCCGTGACGGGCAAGGGCGGCTGGTGGGACATGGTGGTGGGGCCCGGCCTGCCGATCGATACCGACCGCTACTTCGTGATCTGCAGCAACGTGCTGGGCGGCTGCATGGGCTCCACCGGCGCGCGCACGCCGAAGGCGGACGACCCGAACGACCTCTGGGGCACCGATTTCCCGCCGGTGACGATCCGCGACATGGTGCGCGCGCAGAAGCGCATGGTGGAGCAGCTGGGCATCGCGCGGCTGTTCGCGGTGATCGGTGGCTCCATGGGCGGCATGCAGGTGCTGCAATGGGCGGCGAGCTACCCGGAAGCGGTGTTCGCCGCCGTGCCGATCGCCACCGCGCCCTATCACTCCGCGCAGAACATCGCCTTCAATGAGGTCGGCCGGCAGTCGATCTTCGCCGATGCCGATTGGGAACAGGGCCGCTACTGGCAAAGCGGCAAGATCCCCGCCCGCGGGCTTTCGGTGGCGCGCATGGTGGCGCACATCACCTACCTTTCCGAGGAAGCGCTCACCCGCAAGTTCGGCCGGCGCATGCGCGGTGCGTCGCTCGCCGTGTTCAACGACATCTTCGAGGTGGAAAGCTACCTGCGCCACCAGGGCAGCACCTTCGTGCGCCGGTTCGATGCCAATTCCTACCTGACCATCACCCGCGCCTGCGACTGGTTCGACCTGGCCAGCGACTACGACGGCAACCTCTCCGGCGCCTTCGCCGGCACGCGCACGCGCTTCTGCGTGATCAGCTTCACCAGCGACTGGCTCTACCCCACCTCCGGCAACCGGGCGATTGCGCGGGCTCTGAACGGCGCCGGCGCCAATGTCAGCTTCGTGGAAATCGCGTCGGACAAGGGGCACGATGCCTTCCTGCTCGATGAGCCGGATTTCCACCGCACCCTGGGCGGTTTCCTCAAGGGCTGCGCCGACCATGCGGGGCTGGCCCCATGAACGATGCCTCCCGCATGGCCGCGGAGCCGGTGCGCTACGTCGCCAAGAACATGCGGCTCGATCTGCGGCTGATCGCCGAAATGATCGCCCCCGGCGCGCGCGTGCTGGATATCGGCTGCGGCGACGGCACGCTGATCGAATACCTCTACCGCACCCATGGCTGCGACGCCCGCGGCATCGAGATCGACATGGCCGAAGTCACCCGCGCCGTCGCGCACGGCCTGCCGGTGATGCACGGCGATGCCGACAACGACCTGTCGCAATACCCCGATGGCTCGTTCGACTACGTGGTGCTCAGCCGAACACTGCAGGCGGTGGAACGCCCGCGCGAGGTGCTGCGCCAGATGCTGCGCATCGGCCGGCACGCGCTGGTGAGCTTCCCCAATTTCGGCCACTGGGAACTGCGCTGGAAACTGCTCTGGACCGGGCGGATGCCCAACACCACCGTCTGGGGCAAGCCCTGGTACGAAACGCCCAACATCCACCCCTGCACCATCCAGGACTTCTTCGACCTCGCCGCCCAGGAAGGCTACGAGGTGGAAAAGTGGCTGGCGGTGGACGAGGCCGGGCAACGCTCACCCTGGCGGCGCTGGCCGGCGCTTGCGAACATGTTTGGCGAGCAGGCGTTGTTTCAGCTGAGGAAGGCGTAAGGAAGGCCTTCTTTTTCTGAAGAAAAAGAAGCAAAAAGACTTTCTCTGATGGCGCCCGGGATAGCCACGCCGCATACGGATAAAAGTTTTTTGGTTCTTTTTTTCAAAAAAGAACATGCTTCCTTGAGGAGACCAACATGCAGCGCTTCCAAGGCCAGGTTGCCCTCGTCACCGGCGCCGCCCACGGCATTGGTGCTGCCATCGCCCGCCGCCTGGCCGAAGAGGGCGCGCAGGTGGCCGCGATCGACCGCGAGCCGATCACCGCCCCCGTGGCCCTGGCGGTGGAAGGCGATTGCACCGACCTCGCGGCACTGCAGGGCTTCGTCGCCGAGGCGGAAGCGAAGCTCGGCCAGCCCACCATCCTGGTGAACAATGTCGGCCAGAGTGCGCGCGAGCGCGGCAGCCTGTTCTGCGAGTCCAGCGAGGAGGTCTGGCGCTTCGTGCTGGAGGTCTCGCTGCTGACCACGATGCGCATGAGCCGCCTGGTGGCGCCGGGCATGGCAGCGCGCGGCTTCGGGCGGATCATCAGCCTTTCCAGCGACAGCGGCTTCAATGGCGATATCGGGCTGACCGACTATGCCGCGGCCAAGATGGGCATCGTGGGCTTCACCCGGTCGCTGGCGCGCGAACTGGCGCCCAAGGGCGTGACGGTGAACGCCGTGGCCCCCGGCGCGGTTCGCACCCGCGCGCATGACAGGTTGCCGCAGGAAACCGTCGCGCGCGTGATCGCCGGCACGCCGGCCGGCTTCGTGGCGGAGCCGGAGGAGGTGGCCGGGCTGGTGGCCTACCTCGCCAGCGGCGAGGCGCGCTTCGTCACTGGGCAGACCATCCTGATCGATGGCGGGCGCTGGATGGTGTGAGCCATCAGGCCAGCACCGGCCGCAGCTCGTCCAGCGTCGCCCACTCCACCCCCTGCCCCGCCAGCGCCGCGATGGCGCGCGCGAACCCGGCACCGGCCGGGCGGTGCGGCTGGTTGATGTGGCCGATCACCACCTCCGCATCCCGCGCCGACGCCACGCGCCGTTCCACCGTGGCGGCGGGCAGGGAGGCGCCCTCGTCGCCGTTCAGCGAGAAGGCCGCGATGCCCTGCCCCAGCCGCGGAATCTCCTCCAGCGCCGCCGGGCTGTAACGGGCGGTGGCGCCGCGATACCAGCGCGGCGCGCGCCCGGTGGCGGCCTGGATCGCCGCGGCGCCGCCTTCCACTTCCTGCCGCACGGCAGCCAGGGTGCCGGCCACGCGCAGGCCGAACAGCGTGCCGCTGCCCAGCACCGGCGGAATGTGGTGGGCGCCGTGGTTCTCCCAGCCGAACAGGTCGGGATGCGCGCGCAGCAACGCCAACGGGCCGGGATTGGCGCGCAGCCAGATGGCGGTGGCGAAGATCGTCGCCCGCGCCCGGTGTGCCAGCAGCGCCTCTGCGATCCGCATGTCGAACCCGCCGCCGCAGGCATCCAGCGTCAGCGCCACGCGGCGCCGCCCGGCCGTGGGCACGCAACGGAATCGCGGCTCCACCGAAGCTTCGGCGCGCGTGGGGCTGGACAGCACCGCCAGCCCGGCCGCCAATATCCCCCGCCGCGTCACGCAACCCAGGCACATGCCCGCAACCCACCGTGGTGCAGGCCGCCGTTATGAGGGAACGCCATGAGCAACGCCATTGCCGATCTGGATACCCTCGCGCTCGCTGCCGCCATTGCCAGGCGGGAGGTCTCGCCGGTGCAGGCTGTGGAGGCGGCACTGGCGCGCATCGAGGAATGCCAGCGGCTGAACGCCTTCGTCACCATCACGGCAGAGCAGGCCCGCGCCACTGCCCAGGCGCTGATGCCGCGCTGGCAGGCCCCGGGCGCGCTGCCGCCGCTGTTCGGCGTGCCGTTCACCGCCAAGGACCTCACCCCCACCGCGGGCGTGCGCACCACGATGGGATCGAAGCTGTTCGCCGATAACGTGTCGAAGGAAGACGCACCGGCCGTGGCACGGCTGAAATCCGCCGGCGGCATCCTGCTGGGCAAGACCACCACGCCGGAGCTGGGCCACAAGGCCTTCACCCAATCCAAGCTGTTCGGCCGCACGCTGAACCCGTGGAATGCCGACTACACCTGCGGCGGCTCCTCTGGTGGGGCGGGCGTGGCGGCGCTGATGGGCATGGCGCCGCTGGCGCTGGGCACCGATGGCGGCGGCTCCATCCGCATTCCCGCCGCGTGCAGCGGCATCGTCGGCCTGAAGCCCACGCTCGGCGCCATCCCGCAACCGCAATCGCCGGACCTGTTCGGCACCA
Organism: Rhodospirillales bacterium; assembly: GCA_947460455.1. GTDB lineage: Bacteria > Pseudomonadota > Alphaproteobacteria > Acetobacterales > Acetobacteraceae > CAMDGX01. The sequence goes on from CANHKG010000004.1 coordinate 18,232, forward strand.
ACTCCTTCATCGGCCCAATGGCACGCACGGTGGCGGAGGTGGAATTCGCCTGGACCCTGCTGCGCGGCACAGACCGCATGGACCCCTGGGGCCAATCCCCCCTGCCCAACCCCTCTGCCAAGCCACTCGCCGGCCTGCGCGTCGCCTACCTGCCGCGCTGCGGCTCGCCGGCCATCGACCCCGAGGTGGCCGCCAGCACCGAAGCCGCCGCCAATCATCTGCGCGACCTCGGCGCCGTGGTGGAGGAGATCGAGCTGGATTTCTACCGCTTCGAGGCGCCCTACCTGGTGATGCTGCAAAGCTCCGTCGCCGCCCGCATCGCCCCCTTCCTGAAGGACCGGCGGAACGACATGGAGGAGAGCCTGGCGATCACCGTCGAGCTCGGCCTCAAGCACTCCGCCGTGGCCTTGCAGGGCTCCGCCGCCGCGCGCAGCGAGTTGTTCCGCCTGCTGCAAGGCGTGTTCAGCCGGTTCGACGTGATGCTCTCCCCGGTGATGGCCGCCCCGCCCCTCCCGGTGGACACCGACCCGCACGGCCACATCACCATCAACGGTGTGGATTGCGGCACCATCCGCGGCGGCTGGTATCCCTTCACCTTCCCGATGAACCTCACTGGCCACCCGGCCATGTCCCAGCCCGCCGGCCTCTCCCGCCACGGCACGCCGCTGTCGGTGCAGCTCTGCGGCCCCTGGCATTCCGAGGCCACGCTGCTCGCCACCGCCGCGGCGCTGGAGGCGAAGCTGCCGAAGCTGGCCCGGCCCCCCATCTGATCGGCGCCGTGATCCGCGCCGCCCTCCTCGCCACGCTGCTCGCCGGGCCGGCGCTTGCCGCGCCGCTCACCTGCCCGCGCATCCTGCGCACGGAGCAGGAGGCGATCGAGGTGCCGGCAGGGATGATCGCAGAGGAAGGCGCGAACGACTGGCACAACCTCGCCTACGTGGAATTCTACATTGGCCCAAAGGTGCCCGCCGCCCCCGGCTTTGCCCCGGTGCGCTACGCGGAGCCGCCCAGCACGCAATCCTCCGCCGCGCGCAGCATCACCGCCCAGTGGGATTTCTCCGAGGCACAGGCTGAGGTTTGGCTCGGCTGCCACTACCACGGCACCCGCGTCTACCTGCTGATGCCGGTGCCGGCGGCGGCCAAAACCTGCACCGTCACCTGGGGGCGCAACGAGGCGGGGGTGGCCATGCCTGGGGCGGTGCAGGGGATAGAGTGTCAGTAAGAATCTTCTTTTTCTGAAGAAAAAGAAGCAAAAAGACTTCATTCGTTTGATGCGGCAAGACCGAGCCTCTCCGCATCAATTCCGAAAAGTTTTTTGGTTCTTTTTTTCAAAAAAGAACCGCTTACTTCCTCCCGAGCAGCGGATCGCGCAACGGATCATCCCCATACCGGTTCACCCCCCGCTCCCCAGGCGCAAACGCCGCGGCCAATGCGATCACGTTGCCGATGCCCGGAACCAATCCGAGCACCCCGAGCACGCCGGGCTTGCCGATATCGCGCACCCGCTGCGCCAGCGCGATCGCCAGCAGGATCTGCGCGATGCCGCAGATGGCGACGTAGAGTTCCCAGGTCGCATCATCCTGCCGCTTCAGCGCGGCCCACAGGAAGGCATCCTGCAAAGCGACCAGGAACACCATGAGCCAGGCGAAGGAGCGCCGGTTGCGCCGCCCTTCCAGGCTCAGCAGCCCCTCGAAGACCGGCTTGCTCATTCCGCCGCGAGCGGCCGCGCATCCAGCTTACGCAGCGCGCGGTCGATCCATTGCGCGGTGATCTTCTCCACCAGCCCGTTCTGCCGCAGCCGTTCGTTCAGCGCCGGAAAGTCCACCCGGTCCAGCGCCTGATCCTGGTTGAAGCAGGAGAACACGATGGTTCGCACCCCCGTCACCGGGTCGGTATGCGGCTGGAGGCACTGGGCGCAGACCTCCTTCATCATGCACTGCATCGGCGAGTTGATGGAGCCGATGGCGGAATGGCCGGGCTTCAGGAAGGGCTGCAGCACGCCATGCCGCGCGGTGCCCACGGCCGCCATCATCCGGTCGGAGCCGATGACGATCATGTGCTCCGCATCCGATAGCGGCACCGCTTGGTCGCCCAGCGCCCCCGAGCCATAGGCCGCCATGGCCTGCACGATGTTGCCCACGAAGGTCTTGTCCTGCGGCCGGGCGGGTGCGAAGCCCGGCGCCTCGTCGCAGCACCACACGATCACGTCTGCGGCGCGCTCGATTTCCTCCACCTTGTAACGATCTCGCAACGCCTTGTAGCCGGCGAAGTAGATCACCTTCGATCCCGCGGCGCGCGTGGCCGCCCCGATGGAGAACAGCACCGCATTGCCCAACCCGCCGCCCACCAGGGCGACCGTTGTATCGGCATGGATCTCGGTGGCGGTGCCGGTCGGGCCCATCAGCACCACGGGCTCACCCACGGGCAACGAGGCACAGAGGTCAGAGCTGCCGCCCATCTCCAGCGCAATCACCGAGACAAGGCCGCGCTCCGGATCGGTCCAGGCCCCGGTCATCGCCAGGCCTTCCATCGCCAGCAGCGTGGTGCCGATGCCGGGCTCGTCCAGCCGCTTGGCGCACATCTCGTAGTTCTGCAGCCGGTAGAATTGGCCGGGCTGGAAGGCACGCGCGGCGGCCGGGGCGTGCAGCACCACCTCCACGATGGTCGGCGTCAGGCGGTTCACCTGGTGCACGGTGGCGGAGAGCACCGCGCGGCAGGCGGCGATCAGTTCCGCGCCCGAAACCGGCGTGGGCGCGTGGGCCGCCAGCACATTGCTCACCACGGGGTAGCCGCGCTTGGCCCCACCCATCGCCTTCACCACATTGCCGAAGAAGCTCGGATGCAAGTCGCCGAAGAAGGAGATGAAGCGCCCGTCTTCGGCCTTGTGCATCAGCACATCGGCCCGTTCCGGCTTCGAAAGGCTGCGCTGCGGCGCCACGCGGGCACCGGAAAGGTCGATCGCCTCGAAATACTTGCCGTCCAGCTTGATGCGCCCGTCCTCGCGCGCCAGCACCGTGTTCGGCTGGGTGCCGGCGGCGACGATCACCGCGCGTGCCGGCAATACCGCCCCGTTGCCATCGGCGCGCGTCACCCGCAGCCCGGCGGCGTGGCCGTGCGCATCCGTTTCCACCGCCACGGGCGTCAGCCCCTCGGCGAAACGCACGCCTTCCTCCATCGCCTTGGCCACTTCCTCGTGGTTCAGCGTGTAGCTCGGCGCATCCAGCATCCGACGGCGATAGGCCAGGGTCGCCCCGCCCCACTGCTCCAGCAACGGCGCAAACTGCGGCGCCCTGCCCTCGCGCGCCGCCGCCGCACGCTCGGCCGCCACAGCCTCGGCATGGGCCAGGAACTCGGCGGCGATTTCCGCCTCCTCGGCACTCCAGCCGCGCCGCACCGCCGCCTCGCCGCGCTCGGCCACCAGCACGCGATGCCGCAGCGCGAATTTCTCCACCTGGCGGACGTAGTAGGCCAGCGCCTCGGTCGCCGTATCGATCGCCGTCAGCCCGCCGCCGATCACCACCACCGGCAGGCGCAGCTGCAAATTGGCCACGGACGACATCTTGGCCGCCCCGGTCAGCTGCAACGCCATCAGGAAGTCGCTCGCCTGCCGCACCCCACGCGCCAGCCCGCCCGGCATGTCGATCACCGTCGGCCGGCCCGCGCCCATGCACAGCGCGATATGGTCGAAGCCCATTGCCCAGGCATCATCGATGCCCATCGTGGCACCGCCGCCGAAGCGCACGCCGCCGAACAGCGCGAACTGCGCGCGCCGCTCCAACAGCAGCCGCACCAGCTTCAGATAGTTCTTGTTCCAGCGCACCGTGATCCCGTATTCGGCCACGCCACCGAACCCGGCCATCACCCGGTCATCGAGGTTCTCGAACAGGGTTTCCACGTCGCGCACCGGCGCCATCACGTCGATGCCCAGCGGCTCGATCTTCAGCCCATCCACCGCCACCACGGTGTGGCCATCGTTCATCAGGTGATGCGCCAGGGTGAACCCGGCCGGCCCGAGCCCCACCACCAGCACCTTGCGCCCGGTGTCACTGGCCGGCAGCGGTCGGCGGATGTTCAGCGGGTTCCAGCGCGTCAGCAGCGAATAGATCTCGAACCCCCAGGGCAGCCCAAGCACCTGGCGCAGGATATGCGTCTCCGCCTGCGGAATATCGACCGGCTCCTGCTTCTGGTAGATGCAGGCCTTCATGCAGTCGTTGCAGATGCGATGTCCGGTGGCGGCCATCATCGGGTTGTCCACCGCGATGGTGGCGAACGCGCCCAGCAGATGCCCCTGCGCCCGCAGCGTGTGCATCTCGCTGATCTTCTCATCCAGCGGGCAGCCGGCCAGCGTCACGCCGAAGGGCGATTTCTGGAACTCACCGGTCTTGCGATCACGCAGGCCCTTGCTGCAGGAATCCTTGCCCTGCACGTGGCACCAGATGCAGTAATTCGCCTGGTCCAGCGCCTGCTGCGTGCCCATGCCGGGGTCGGTCAGCGCGAACCCGTCGCGCGCCCGCCAATCATGCTCCGGCAGCCGCAGCATGGTCACGCCGTCGCGCTCGATCGTCTCCACCGGCACCAGCTTGTTGGTGTCGATGCGCGCCGGCACGCGGAACAGCGTGCCGCCTGTGTGCGCCTCACGCCCCGCCGGCGTCAGCGTCGCCCAGGCGGCGTAGCGCATCGCCTCGTCCAGCGTCTCCGCATCCTCCGCCTTCTCCCAGGCCTGCACATGCTGCGCGAAGGCCGGCTCGGTCAGCGCCGAGCCCATCCGCGCTTCCAGCGCCGCGCGCAACGCTGCCGCATCGAAGCCCGACGGGTCCGCGTATTTCTTCACCGCCTGGCGCTGCACGAACAGCCGCTTCACGCTGTGCACGGGGTCGAGCCTCGCCGTCTCCGCCGCCGCCGCATCCAGCTCCGCCGCGATGCCGAACAGCTCGCCCAGGAACGGCTCCAGCGCCTCGCCCAGCGCAATCACCAGCTCGCCCTCGGCCTTGGCATCAAGGCTGTCCGGTTCAGCGCGCGCCGCCAGCAGGCGGTGGTGCAACTCCGCATCGCCGGACAGCCGTTCCAGGAACAGCTTGTCGAGCGCCACCAGCCCGTCGCGGGTGGCAATACGGGAAAAATCCAGTCCGAAACCGAGCGTCATGGCGTCAGGCGATCCTGGCGAGAAGGTCGAGCAGGGTGCGCCGCTCCGTTTGGGAGAGCGGCGCGAGGGTCTTTTCGGTGGCGCGGCGTGCATGGGCCACGCCGCGGCTGGCCAGTGCCACACCGGCCGGCGTGGCGGTCAGCACCGCCGTGCGCCGGTCCATCGGGTCCAGCGCGCGATCCACCAGGCCGCGCGCGATCAGCCTGCGCACCACGCCCTGGATCGTGGCGGGGTCCATCGCGGCCATGCGGCCGAGCTGGTTCTGCGTCACGCGGCCATGCAGCACCACTTTCACCAGCGCGGAAAACTGGCGTGGCGTCAGTTCCTTCTCGCCGATCCCTTCGGCCATGCAGGCCTGCCAGACGGCGGTCTGGCGCTGATGGGCGCGGCGCAGAAGGAACCCCACCTGAGATTCCACGGTGTAGCCATCCAATGGGCAACTGCGGGCCGCATCGCCCGGTGGGGCCGCGGCAAGGGCGGGGATGAGATCGGTGGGCACCGTCGTCTCCGGCGTTTTTGCAGGCAGCTTCGGATCGCCGGGATATAGGCGCTCGGTCGTTCGCACGCAAACGATCGGGCCACAAACGAACGAGGACCGGGCGCATGCCCGGTCCCCGCGTTGTGCAGCCCTGGGTGAAAGGGCGGCGGTTCAGTTCGTCTTGGGCGCCGCCGGCTTGGCCGGGGTTGCCGGGGTGGCGGCAACCGGGGTGGCCGCCTTGTCCTTGTGCACCACGGCGCCGGCGCGGGCCGGGGCACCGGGCTTGGCCGCCTCGGCCGCCTTGGCGGGCTCGGCCGGCTTGGCGGGGGTGGCAGCCGCCGCGGCGGCAGGCGCGGCCGGGGTGGCAATGCCGCCCTGGATACCGCCACCCTGGCTGCTGCTCCCTTGGGCCATCGCGGGCAGCACGACGGCGGCGCTCAGCAGAACGGCGAAGGTGGAGGCGAGGATGCTACGCATCGGGTGGTCTCTCCGGGTGTCGGCAGGATTGCCTGACAACGCGATAAGACACCCCGCCAATGGCGGCCAAACGGCGCAACCATGGCGACGTTGCGGCATTGGATTAAGCTTCCGTCATCTCACCGGATCCCCCCCTCACAGCCCCCCGGGAAATTCGGAGCGCGTTGAAATTTGAGTTGCAAAACGTCGGGATACCTCACAAGAGCGTGAATTGTAGGTAATCCGGCCGAAAGAATGGCCTCAGCGAGGAGCGGCACCCACCGATGTCCCAGTCCACGACCACGGCCGGATCGCACGCGATCAGGCCCATGAGCAAGGAGGAACGAAAGGTCATCGTGGCCTCCTCGCTCGGCACCGTCTTCGAATGGTACGACTTCTACCTCTACGGGTCGCTCGCGGCCGTGATCGCGGTGAAGTTCTTCAGCCAGTTCGATGAGACCACCCGCAACATCTTCGCCCTGCTCGCGTTTGCCGCCGGCTTCCTGGTCCGCCCCTTCGGCGCGCTGGTGTTCGGCCGCCTGGGTGACCTCGTCGGGCGCAAATACACCTTCCTCGTCACCATCCTGATCATGGGCGCCTCCACCTTCGTGGTCGGCATCCTGCCCACCTCGGACCAGATCGGCATCCTTGCGCCGATCGCGCTCATTATGCTGCGCATGCTCCAGGGCCTGGCCCTCGGCGGCGAATACGGCGGTGCCGCCACCTACGTGGCCGAGCACGCGCCCAACAACCGGCGCGGCTTCTACACCAGCTTCATCCAGATCACGGCCACCGCCGGCCTGTTCCTGTCGCTGATCGTCATCCTCGGCACCCGCGTGGCCCTGGGCGAGAAGGACTTTGCCGACTGGGGCTGGCGCGTTCCCTTCCTGCTCTCCGCCGTGCTGCTGGTCATCTCGGTCTGGATCCGCATGCAGATGCAGGAAAGCCCGGCCTTCCAGAAAATGAAGGAAGAAGGCACCCACTCCAAGGCGCCGCTCAGCGAAGCCTTCGGCCAGTGGAAGAACGCCAAGATCGCGCTGTTCGCCCTGCTCGGCATGGTCATGGGCCAGGCCGTGGTGTGGTACACCGGCCAGTTCTACGCCCTGTTCTTCCTCGGCTCGGTGCTGAAGGTCGATGTCTTCACCACCAACCTGCTGATCGCCTATTCGCTGGTCCTCGGCTCCGGCGGCTTCGTGCTGTTCGGCTGGCTGTCCGACAAGATCGGCCGCAAGCCGATCATCCTCGGCGGCTGCCTGCTCGCCGCCCTCACCTACTTCCCGCTGTTCAAGCTGATGTCGGCCGAAGCCAACCCGGCGCTGACCAAGGCGCACGAAACCATCACCGTGCGCGTGCTGGCCGATCCCGCCACCTGCTCCTTCCAGTTCAACCCGGTGGGCACGGCGAAGTTCACCGAGCCCTGCGACATCGTGAAGGCCAACCTCGCCCGCCTCTCGGTGAACTATAAGGTCGATCCGGCACCCGCCGGCACCGTCGCCTCGGTGAAGATCGGCGACGAAGCCCCGATCGCCGGCAACATCGCGAACTTCCCCGCCGTGCTCGGCGCCGCGATCACCAAGGCCGGCTACCCCGCCGCGTCCAACCCGTCGGTGGTGAAGATGTCCGGCGCGTTCGACATCTTCCGCGAACAGCCGGCGGTGCTGATCGGCATCCTCACGATCCTGGTGATCTACGTCACCATGGTCTACGGCCCGATCGCCGCGGCGCTGGTGGAGATGTTCCCCACCCGCATCCGCTACACCTCCATGTCGCTGCCCTACCACATCGGCAATGGCTGGTTCGGCGGGCTGATGCCGGCCACCGCGTTCGCCATGATCGCGCAAACCGGCGACGTGTACTACGGGCTTTGGTACCCGATCGTGATCGCCCTCGCCACGGTGGTGATCGGCCTGTTCTTCGTGCCGGAAACCAAGGACCGCGACATCTTCGAGGACGGCCGGGCCTAACCCGCGCCGCACCGCGAAGCCTGAACGGCGCCGGGGGCAACCCCCGGCGCTTTTTCTTTGCCCGGTTTGCCGCCTTGGCCCGCCACATGGCAAAATGATGCAACGCCGGAGGACGCCATGCCGCAGCAATCATACGCCGAGACCATCGCCACCTGGCAGCGCGACCCGCAGGCATTCTGGGCCGAAGCCGCCAAGGGCCTTGACTGGACCCGCCCGTGGGACCGCGTGTTCGATCCCGCGATGGGCCCCTACGGCCAGTGGTTCCCCGGTGGCGAGCTGAACACCTGCGCCAACGCGCTCGACCGCCACGTGGCCGCCGGCCGCGGCGCCCAGGCCGCGCTGATCTGGGACAGCGCGATGACGGGCGTGGTCGAAACCTTCACCTACGAACAACTGCGCGACCGCACCGCGAAGGTGGCCGGCGCCCTGCGTGCCCTGGGCGTGCAGAAGGGCGACCGCGTGGTGATCTACATGCCGATGATCCCCGAGGCCGCGATCACCATGCTCGCCTGCGCCCGCCTCGGCGCCATCCACTCCGTGGTGTTCGGCGGTTTCGCCGCGGCGGAACTGGCCAAGCGCATCGAGGATGCGGAACCCAAGCTGATCGTCTGCGCCTCCTGCGGGCTCGAACCAGGCCGCGTGGTCGCCTACAAGCCGATGGTCGACCAGGCCATCGAGCTCAGCGCCCACAAGCCGCAGGCCTGCCTGGTGTTCCAACGCCCGCAGGTCGCGGCCAGCCTCACCCCAGGCCGCGACCACGATTTCGCCGCCGCCGAGGCTGCTGCTTCGCCCGCAGATCCCGTGCCGGTGCGGGCCACCGATCCGCTCTACATCCTCTACACCTCCGGCACGACCGGAAAGCCCAAGGGCGTGGTGCGCGATACCGGCGGCCACGCCGTCGCCCTGCTCCATTCCATGCGCATGATCTACGGCGTGGAGCCCGGGGATGTGTACTGGTCCGCCAGCGATGTGGGCTGGGTGGTGGGCCATTCCTACATCATCTACGCCCCGCTGCTCGCCGGCTGCACCTCCGTGATGTACGAGGGCAAACCGGTCGGCACGCCCGATGCCGGCGCCTTCTGGCGCGTGTGCGCCCAGCACGGCGTGCGCGTGCTGTTCACCGCCCCCACCGCGCTGCGCGCCATCAAGCAGCAGGACCCCGAGGGCAAGCTGCGCCAGACATATGACCTCTCGAAGCTCGAAGCCCTCTACCTCGCCGGCGAGCGCTGCGATCCACCCACCGCGATCTGGGCCGCCGAGCAGCTGCAAATCCCCGTGGTCGATCACTGGTGGCAGACCGAAACCGGCTGGGCGATCACCGCCGGTTTCCGCGGCCTCGGCCTGTTCCCCGCCAAGCCCGGCGCCGGCGGCCGCCCCTCCCCGGGCTACGACGTGCAGGCGCTGGATGATGACGGCAAGCTGCTGCCGCGCGGCACCGCCGGCAATCTTGTGGTCAAGCTTCCTATGCCCCCCGGCGCCGCGCCCACGCTGTGGAACAACGACGACGGCTACCGCACCTCCTACCTGTCGGACTACGCCGGCTGGTACCGCACCGGCGATGCCGGCGTGATCGACGACGACGGCGACGTGTGGGTGATGGGCCGCACCGACGACATCATCAACGTCGCCGGCCATCGCCTTTCCACCGGCGCGATGGAGGAGGTGCTGGCCGCCCACCCGGCCGTGGCCGAATGCGCCGTGGTCGGTGCCGCCGATGATCTCAAGGGCCAGGTGCCGCTCGGCCTCGTGGTGCTCAAGGCCGGCGTGAACACGGATGAGGCGGTGATCCTGCGCGAGCTCGTCGCCCTGGTGCGCGACCGGATCGGCCCCGTTGCCGCCTTCAAGGATGCCCGCGTGGTGAAGCGCCTGCCCAAGACGCGGTCGGGCAAGATCCTGCGCGCCTCCATCCGCCGCATCGCCGATGGCCAGCCCGCCAACGCGCCGGCCACGATCGACGACCCCGCGATCCTGGACGAGATTGGGGCCGCCCTGGGCAAACCTGCCGCATGAGGCAGGGCTTCCTTCCGCCCCTTTCGCGCCTGCGAGGCGCGGCCCCGGCTCTGGCCGTGCTCGCTGCGATCGGGGCGGTGGCTGCGCTCGTAGCCTTCGGCGGTGAAACCTATTTCCGCCTGCGCGTGGCGGCCGGGATGAAGCCCTACACGCCGTTCCTCGACCTGCACGCAGTGATGTCCGCCATCGAATGCGCCCACCGCGGCATCGATGTCTATGTCACCAACCCCTGCGACGAGTACGGCCGGCGGCACATCTACTCCCCGCTCTGGCTACGCCTGCCAGCCCTGTTGAGCGACCCGGCGCTGCTCCCGGTCTTCGGCCTGGGCTTGGCACTGTCCTTCGCCCTCGCCCTTTTCTGGCTGCCCGCCGCACCGCGCGGCCGGTCGGAGGCAGCGATGCTGCTGGCGGTGGTCTCGCCCGTGACGGCCTTCGCACTGGAGCGTGCCAATCTGGACCTGCTGATCTTCCTGCTGGTCGTGCCCGGCGCGATGTTGCTGGCTCGCACCTCGGCCCTGCGTTTCGTGGGGCACGGGCTGTTCCTGGTGGGCGGGCTGTTGAAGTTCTACCCGTTGGCCCTGCTGGCGCTGCTGCTGCGCGAACGGCCGCACGTGCTGTTCGCGCTGGTGCTCGTCGCTGCCGCTATCCTGCGCGCCACCCTGGGCACATTTGGCGATGAGACGCGGCAGGCCATCTCCAACATCCCCATCCAGGCGGTGTTCTGGGGCAGCTTCGCCGCCCACAATCTGCCGCGCGGCGTGATGCAGCTCACCGCCTCGCCGCTCCTGGCGGGGCTGGCGCTGGCGGCAGGGCTCGCCGTAGCCGCCCTTGCGGCGTGGCGGCTGGCCCGCATGCCCGGGCTCCGCGCCGATCTCGCCATGCTGCCTGACGAAACAAAGACCCTCCTGCTGGTGGCGGGCTTGCTGGTGGCCGCCTGCTTCCTGGCCGGCGAGAACATCGATTATCGCGCTATCCTGCTGCTGCCCGCACTCCCCGGCTTGCTCGCTCTACCCGCAGCATCCCACGCCGGATGGATCGCCGCCCTGCTGATGTGGGAGCCGGCGCTACGCCGGGTGGTGGCGAACTTCGCCCCGGACACGCTGGACCACCCATCGGCCCCGCGCCTGCTGCTCTGGGGCGTGCAGCAGCTGGCATGGTGGTGGCTTGTCGCCGTGCTGGTTGTCCTCGTGCTCGCCCAGCTGCGCAACGCGCCGGGGCTGGCGCTGCTGCGGCCCTGGGCTACAGGGCGTCCGGGTAGGCGCTGAGCCAGTCGGCGTAGTGGGCGTAGGCGGCTTCGGGGCCGTAGCCTGGCTGCCAGCCGGTGGACTGGATGCGGGCGATATCCATCCGGCCGCGCGGGCGGCGTTCGGTGAGGCGCACGTTGACCTCTGCTTCGTTCGCCGATCGGCGCCAGCGGAAGGCGGGGTGGCGGGCGGCCAGCGTTTCGGCCCAGCGCAGCATCACCTCGCCCCACATCTCACCGGAGCAGATGTTGAAGACGCGGTGCGGCGGCGCCTTCATGTCCAGCAAATGCAGCAGGCCGCTTGCGACATCGGGGCCATAGACCCAGGCCTGGACGGGCAGCGCCGCTGGCAGCACGGCTTCCTGGCCCGTGACGGCGAGGCGGGCGAGGTAGTGGTGCGGGCCGATCATGTCGCGCAGGCCGGTGTCGCGTTCCCACGGGCCGAAGACGCTGCCGATGCGGGCGGCGATCACGTCCAGCTCCCACAATTCGCCCAGGCGCAGGCCGCTGCGTTCCACGGCGTATTTGGTGACGCCATAGACGCCATTGGGGATGGTGGGCGTTTCGGTCTCGTTCAGCAAAGCGTGGGCGAAGAAGGCGTCGCCATAGGCGGAGGCGGAGCTGGGGGCGATGACGCGCTTTACTCCGGCGGCGCGGGCGGCGCGGAGCTGGGCGATGAAGCCGAGCAGGTTCACCTGGATCACCAGTTCGGGCACCTCCGCCTCCCGCGCCGGGCCGGAGGTGATGGCGGCGAAGGGGAACAGGCGGTCGACGCCGTGGCGCTTCATCACGCCGGCGAAGGCATCGGGGTCGGCGGTGATGTCGCGGATGTCGGCGCGGATGGCTTCCACCTTTCCCGGCAGCCGGGCGAAGGCGCGCTGAGCGGGGGCGGGAATGTCATCGAGTGCGGCGACCACCACGTGCTCGCCGCGTTCCAGCAGGGCGTGGACGAGGTTGAGGCCGACGAAGCCGGTGCCGCCGGTGACCATCACTGCCATGTCGAATGCTCCGTTATCGCGCCATCGGAGGCTGGCACGGCTTGCGCGTCAACCGGGGGGCGCCGCATCATCGCGGGAAACGCAAGGGAATGCGGCCATGACCGACCTCGCCAAGATCAAGGACAAGCTGTTCTGCTCGCTGCTGTCTGATGTGATGGACGCGCTGGGCACCTGGCACCAGGCGATGCCGCCGCGGATCCGGCCGCTGGACGACAGCCTGGTGATGGTGGGGCGGGCGCGGACGGCGCTGTTCGCGGACCAGTACCACGTGAAGGACGGCGAGAACCCCTATGAGCTGGAGATCCAGCTGATCGACAGCCTGAAGCCCGGCGAGATCCCGTGCTTCTCCTGCGGCGCCACCGGGCGGATTGCGCCGTGGGGCGAGCTGCTCAGCACGGCTTCCAAGGCGCGCGGGGCGGCCGGCGCGCTGATGGATGGGCTGACGCGGGACATAAGGGCGATCCGGGCGATGCAGTTCCCGGTGTTCGCCGGCGGGATCGGGCCGCTGGACAGCAAGGGGCGGGGCAAGATCATCGCGCTGGATGTGCCGGTGGAGATCGCGGGCGTGAAGGTGATGACGGGCGATCTGGTGTTCGGCGACGCTGATGGCGTGGTGGTGGTGCCGCAGGCGATCGAGAGGGAGGTGATCGCGGCGGCGTTCGAGAAGCTGAAGGGCGAGCATTCGACACTGGCCGATTTGCAGGCGGGCATGAAGCTGGGCGACGTGTTCGCGAAGTACGGAGTGCTCTGAGCGTGCGATCGCACGGAGGCCGAAGGACGGAGGGCGTGAATCGCCCGCTCGCACGGAGTGCAAAGCAATGATCGTCGATTGCCATGTGAACATCTTCGAGGACCGGCACGTGACGCCGCTGATGCGTGAGCAGACGCAGTTCGCGCGGCCGGGGTCGATTGGGTACAAGGCGGATGCCGACACGCTGTATGCGGCGATGAAGGGCGTGGACAAGGCGATCATCTTTTCGTTGCGCTATGCCGATTCCACCGGCGTGGACGGGGATGACGAGGTGACCGCCGCGGCGGTGGCGAAGTATCCGGACAAGTTCGTGGGGTTCGCGGCGCTGGATCCAAGGCGGGCGGATGCCATGGAGTTGCTGGAACATGCGATCCTGGATCTGAAGCTGAAGGGCGTGAAGTTCGGGCCGATCTACAACGGGGTTTCGTTGCAGGACCCTCGGCTGGATCCGTTCTACCGGTTCCTGGTGAAGCACAACCTGCCGCTGACGATGCATATGGGCACCACCTATGCCCGCAATGCGCCGGCGGATTATGGGCGGCCGATCCATGTGGAGGAGGTGGCGCTGCGCTACCCGGACCTGAAGATGGTGATGGCCCATATGGGGCACCCCTGGTACGAGGAATGCGTGGTGATCGCGCGCAAGCAGCCGAATGTGTATTGCGAGGTTTCCGCGCTGCACTACCGGCCGTGGCAGTTCTACAACATCCTGATGGCGGCGCAGGAATACACCATACATGACCGCAACAAGATCTTCTGGGGCACCGACTTCCCGTATGCGGAGGTGGAAGAATCCCTGGCGGGGCTGCGCGGGATCAACCATTTGGTGGAAGGGACCAACCTGCCGCGCGTTGCCGATGTGACGATTGATTCGATCATTCACAGCAATCCCTTCGAACATTGGTGGCATGGCGGGCTGCAGGTCTAGCGTTAGGAAATCGGTAACGGGTTTCCCCCAGGATCGTGGTGCGGGCACACGGCCCGTGCAGCACGGGGAGGCCAGGATGGCGGGTTCATCGGTTCGGATTGCCACGCTTCAGACGGCTACGGTTCAGGGTGTGATCGGCATGGCGGGCACGGCCACGCTGCCGGCCATGGGCGCCGCGGTGACGGCGGGCGGCGGGTTCCGCGTGGTGGATTTCGCGATGCGCAGCGACTGGCCCGGGATGGCCGGGCTTGCCTTTCTCTCGGCTGACGATGCCCCGATGGGCGAGGCGGTGATGACGCTGCCGGACGGGGCGACGGTGCAGTTCCGCGAGGCGGTGCTCGCCTTCAGCTGAACAGGCGGGCGGCGAGATCGGGCACGAGGTTCGGGTCGTCTGGCCAGAGGGTCGGGCGGCGCTGGAAGGGGAAGACCCCGGCATCGGAAGCGGTGCCGGAGAGGCCCGGGGTTTCCACCGAGACGCAGTCGCCGATGCCGGCGAAGGACAGGTCGAAGTGGAAGCCTGACTTTGCGACCAGCAGGTCCTGCGTGGCGGGATCAATGCCGGCGCTGGCGAACTGCTCCGGATCCTGCGACCAGGCGGGGCGGGTGGTGGCGATGATGGTGATGTTGCCGGTTCTGAGCGTGGCGGTGGGGCCGACATCGGCGGATTCGCCGGCCAGATAGGGACCGCGCTGGACGAATTTACCCTCGCTGAGGTGGACCACTTCGAATTCGGCTTCGAAGGGGATTTCGGTTGTGGTCCAGGTGCCGCCGAGGGACAGGCGGAGTTTCGCGCCGAGGCCGGCGCGGTGGGCGGCCTTTGCGGCGGCCGGGTCTGTGACCGGGATGGCCGATTTCAGGTGTGGCCAGTTGGCTGCGATCTCATGCAGGACGTGGGTTCCGTCCCCCGGGGTGCCGGCGAGGACGCGATCGCCGTTGTCGCCGAGGATGAGCGGGCGGCCTGGGGTTCGGGCGGCGATGGCTTCGGCGAGGGGCGGGTAGTCTGCCGTGAACTCGGCTTTGGCGTTCCAGGTGGCCTGGGCGAGGGTGGCGGCGGCGTGTTTCGCGGCTTCGGGGTTGGCGTTCGCGATGGCGATGACGCAGTGGCCGGAGGGGGCGGAATCGAGCGGGCCCTGGGCGTTGAACAGTGACATATCCAGCAGGCTGGGATCGGACGCGACGAGGGATTCGCGCTGGTCGTGCAGGCGGCGGAGTGGGCCGGTGGCGGTGGCGCCCTTGCCCAGCATGCGCATGGGGACCCAGGCGGCGGCCATGATGGGGTGGATCTCGCCGCGGAGGGTGCGGACAAGGAGTTCGGCGGCGCGGTTTCCGGCCTGGTCGTAGTCGATGTGGGGGTTGTGCTTGCAGGCGACGGCGATGGTGACGGCCTGGAGCAGGCGGGGGGTGATGTTGCCGTGCAGGTCGAAGCTGGCGGCGATGGGGGTTTCGGGGAGGGCGTGGCGGAGGGCGGTGATGAGGTCGCCTTCGCAATCGTCGATCGACTGGCTGGCGATGGCGCCGTGGAGATCGAGGTAGATGCCGTCGGGGTTTTCGGCGAGGGCGGCTGAGAGGATTTCGGCGCGGAAGGCTTCGTAGATGCCGTTCTCGATCAGGCCGCCGGGTGGGGCGACGGCGGAGAGGACGGGGATGGGGGTGGCGCCGAGGGCGATGAGGCGGCGGACGGCACCGCCGAGGCCGGAGGCGGAGGTTTCGGCCTTCTTCAGCAGGGCGGCGCCGCGCATGACGACGAAGCTGCTCTCGAAGGTAAGGAGGGGGGAGAAGGAATGGGCCTCGTGGAAGATCGAGGCGACGAGGATGCGGGGCATTGGGAAGCTTCCTGGGTCTGGGCTGGAGGGTTCCCGGGTTCTGGGGTGGTGGCAAGGGGCGGTATTTGTTTTGTTAATGTAACGTTTGGGGCGTGATGGGGCGCCCTGCCCCTTCGGGTTGTGAAAAAAATATGGAGGGAGCGGCCGCTTGCGCGGCTGGGGTCAGTGTGGGGCGTTGCGGAGGGGGTGCGCGCGTGTGGCGCGGGATTGCGGGCGCGGGGCGGGGGCCGGGCGCAGGCCCAATGCGGGTGCCAAGCGGAGGAGCCAGGTGGGCAGCGGGGGCTGGCGGAGGGCGCGCGGGATGAAGGCCAGGCCGGCGATGCGGGTGGCGCGGGTGAAGCCGGAATAGGCGGTGGGGCGGGACTGCCAGCGGCGGAAGAGTTGCTCCAGCTCGGTCAGCAGGCGGATGAGAAGGGCTGACATCACGGCGCTGAGCGCATTTTGGGCGTGCGGGCGAATGAGGGCGGATTCCGCCTGCAGGCTCGCGCGCAGGGAGGCGAACTGGTCGCCGAGGGAGAGGGGATGTGATGACATGTGAGTGATACTATCCGACCGCATCGAAGGATGCAAGGATTTTTTTCTATTTTGTTAGCTGCGATGATGAGGTGTGACGGAAGGGAAAGGGGGACCACGGAGAGCACGGAGAAGGGGCGTGTGGCGTTCTCCGGCGCGCGTGGGACTGTGCCGGCCCGCATCAAGATGCGGGCTACGTGTCGCAGAGATGCCCGTGGTATCGATGACGATCCGACGTGATGCAGCCATGGCACGGCCACTGAACGTGTGGCGGGCGTGTGCTCGCGATCGATGCGGGCTGTTGCGGGAACGAAGGACTGGATTGCTTCACTTCGTTCGCAATGACGGGGTGTTTGGGTGTTCTGTACGGCGGGCGCCATTGGCAAACGGACGAAAGTCTTTTGGTTCTTTTCTTCAGAAAAGAACGCGCTTGCTTCCTTTCATGACGGCAGCACCAGCCCGCGGCAGGGGCCGAAGCCGATGCTGGCGTGGCCTGGGCGTTGGGCGCGGGCGTGGAGGGTGATTTCGTCGCCGTCTTCGAGGAATTTGCGGGTTTCGCCGTTGGGGAGGGTGAGGGGCTCGCGGCCGCCGCGGGTGATTTCCATGAGGGCGCCCCAGCCGGTGGGTTCGGGGCTGGAGATGGTTCCGGTGCCGAAGAGGTCGCCGGGGTGGAGGTCGCAGCCGTTGCTGGCGTGGTGAGCGACCATCTGGGCGGGGGTCCAGTAGAGGTGCAGCGCGTTGCCGAGGGAGAGGCGGGCGGGGGGTTGGTTGTTGGCGCGCATTTGGGCGGTGTGGATTGTGACTTCGAGGGTGAGGTCGAGGGCGCCGCGGGCCTGGTCGGCCGTGTTGAACAGGTGGGGGAGTGGGGCGGGGTCGCCGTTGGGGCGGGGGGGTTGGGCGGCGCGGAAGGGGGCGAGGGCTTCAGGCGTTATCACCCAGGGGGAGATGGACGTTTGGAAGTTCTTGGCCAGGAAGGGGCCGAGGGGTTGGGATTCCCAGGACTGGATGTCGCGGGCGGACCAGTCGTTGAGGAGGCAGAAGCCGGCGATGTGGTGGGCGGCTTCGGCGATGGGGATGGGGGCGCCGGGTTGGTTGCCGGGGCCGATCCAGATGCCCATTTCGAGTTCGTAATCGAGATTGCGGCAGGGGCCGTAGGTGGGGGCTTGTTCTTCCGGCAGTTTGCGCTGGCCTTGGGGGCGGCGGAGCGGGGTGGGCGAGGAGCGCACGGAAGAGGCGCGGCCGTGATAGGCGACGGGGACGTATTTGTAGTTGGGCATCAGGGGGTTGTCTGGCCGAAAGAGCAGGCCGCCGTTCCTTGCGTGGTGGATGCCGGCGTAGAAATCCGTGTAGTCCCCGATGGCGGCCGGGACGTGGAGGGTGCAGGCGCTGGTTTGGTGGAGGAGTTCGGCGCGGGCGGGGCTGGATTCGTGCAGCAGGGCGAAGAGCTGGGTGCGCAGGGCCTGGCGGGCGGGGGCACCGAGGGCGAAGAGGGGGTTGAGGGTTTCGGCGCAGGCTTCGATGGCGTTCGCGGCTTCGCCGGTGAGGAGGCGGGCGGCGAGTGCGGCCTTGAGATCGAGGATGGAGTCGCCGATGGCGGTGCCGGGGCGCTGTTTGCCGTCTGCGGTGGAGAAGATGCCGAGGGGGAGGTTCTGCAGCGGGAAGTCGGCGTGGCCGTTGGCGCTGGGGAGCCAGGCGCGGGCGGCGGGATCGTGCGTGTTCATGGCTGGATCCCCTTGGGGGTGAAGCGCCTGTCGAGGCCGGTCCAGACCTGGTCGTAGGCAGGCTGGCGGTGGGGGGAGGCCATGGCTTGGGCCGTGGGGCGGAGGGCGCCGGAGGTTTCGAACATGAAGGCGAGGGTGCCGTCGATCTTGTGGGGGGTGAGCTCGGCGGCTTCGGCGCGTTGGGTGGTGGCGAGATCGGGGCCGTGGGCGGACATCATGGGGTGGAGGCTGAAGCCGCCGGGGGAGAAGCCTTCGGCCTTGCCGTCGTAGACGCCGGTGATGAGGCCCATGCATTCGTTCATGACGTTGCGGTGGAACCAGGGGGGGCGGAACGTGTTCTCGGCAACCAGCCAGCGCGGCGGGAAGATGACGAAATCGAGGTTGGCGCGGCCCGGCGTTTCCGTGGGGGAGGTGAGGACGGTGAAGATCGACGGGTCTGGGTGATCGAAGCTGATCGTGCCGATCGTGTTGAAGGTGGAAAGGTCGTATTTGCAGGGGGCGCAGTTGCCGTGCCAGGCGACGACATCGAGCGGGGAGTGATCCAGCGTCGTGGTCCAGAGGGTGCCGAGGTATTTCTGGACGATCTCGGTGGGCTCAGAGCGGTCTTCGAACCAGGCGGTGGGGGTGAGGAAGTCGCGCGGGTTGGCGAGGCCGTTGGCGCCGATGGGGCCGAGATCGGGGAGGCGCAGGGGGGCGCCGTGGTTTTCGGCGATGTAGCCGCGGGCGGTGGGGTCCAAGAGGATGACGCGGAAGCGGATGCCGCGGGGGAGGATGGCGATTTCGCCAGGGCGGAGTTCGAGGCGGCCGAGCTCGGTTTCCAGGCGCAGGGCGCCGTGTTCGGGGACGAGGAGGAGCTCGCCATCCGCGTTCCAGAAGATGCGCTCCATGGAGCGGTTGGCGGCGTAGAGGTGGATGGACACGCCTTGGTCGTAGCTGCCTTCGCCGGTGGCGAACATGGTGGTGAGGCCGGCGAGAAAATCGGTGGGGGCTGACGGCAGCGGGAGGGGGCTCCAGCGCAGGCGGTTCGGGTTCGGAGGGGCCAGCGGGGTGGCCAGGGTGGGGTGGGCGACCGGGGCGTAGGGCGGGTGATTGGCGGAGGGGCGGATGCGGTAGAGCCAGGTGCGGCGGGCTTCGCTTCGCGGGACGGTGAAGGGGGTGGCGGAGAACTGCTCGGCATAGAGGCCGTGGGCAGGACGCTGGGGGGAGTTGCGGCCTTGCGGGAGCGTGCCGGGGAGGGCCTCGGTGGCGAATTCGTTGCCGAAGCCGGATTGCAGTTCCATGGCGGGCCTCCCTGGTTGGGCGGAAGATAGTTTCGTTTGAAACTTTATGGAAGGGTCAGGCCGGGGCGCTGGCCAGGGTGATGGCCTGTTTTACGACCTCCGCGTCGCCGATGTGGTTGGCCAGGAGGAGGACGAGCTTGGCGTCTAGCCGGCGGGAGGCCTCCGGGGGGAGATCGCGGTGGGCGTTCATCAGGGCTTCGAAGACGCCGTCGGGATCTTGCAGATGGGGGGTGAGGATCAGCTCTGGCACAGGGCCCTCCGGTGGGCGGCGGCGACTTGGGCTGGGGTGGGGCGGTGCCAGCGGGCGGCGATGTGGTGGTCTGGGCGGAGGAAATAGAGGTCGCCTTCGCGGGCGCCGTAGCGGGTGGCGGCTGGGCCTTCCGGGGGGAGGGTGAGGGTGGGGAGGCCGAGGGCTGGGGCGGGGCCGAAGCTGAGGGCGCAGAAGGTGGGGGGGAGGCGGCGGAGGAGCCAGCCTTCATCCGTGGGGGCGTCTGGCGCTGGGGTGCCGGGGGGTGGGCCGGCGTGCCAGGGGGTGTCATCCGGCGTGTTGAGGGGGGAGTTCTGGTAGGTAGCGGGGCGGGAGAGGCGGCCGGAATTGACCAGGGGGCGGGCGAAGGGGTGGTTCGCGGCGAGTTCCAGGATGGCGGCGCGGTAGGCGTGGGCGGCTTCGTTCTTGGGGGTGATGAAATCGGTGCTGCGGGTGGAGTTCAGGATGTTCTCGTCCGCCGCCGGGATGCGTTCGGCGTCGTAGGTGTCGAGGAGGGATTCGGGGGCGTTGCCGTGGAGGTGGGCTGCGAGTTTCCAGGCGAGGTTGTCGGCATCTTGCAGGCCGCCATTGCCGCCGCGGGCGCCGAAGGGGCTGACCTGGTGGGCGGCGTCGCCGAGGAAGAGGATGCGGTTGTGGCGGAAGTTTTCGAGGCGGCGGCAGCGGAAAGTGTAGACGCTGACCCATTCGAGTTCGAATTCAGTGTTCGGGCCGAGCATGGCCTGGACGCGGGGGCGGACGTTTTCCGGGCGTTTTTCCTCCTCCGGGTCGGCGTTCCAGCCGAGTTGGAAATCGATGCGCCAGACGTTGTCGGCCTGGCGGTGGAGGAGGACGGAGCCGCCGGGGTGGAAGGGCGGGTCGAACCAGAACCAGCGTTCCGCCGGGAAGGGGGCCTGCATGGTGACGTCGGCGATGAGGAAGCGGTCCTGGAAGACCTTGCCGACGAAGGGGAGGTTGAGGCTGCGGCGGATTTCGCTGCGGGCGCCGTCGGCGGCGAGGAGCCAGTCGGCGTGCAGGGTGGTGGGGCCGTGCGGGGTTTCGATGGTCAGGGTGCCATCGGGCGTGGCGTTCGTGACGCGGTGCTTCCAGCGGAGGTCGACGCCGGCGCTTTGGCAGGCCTGCACGAGGAGTTCTTCGAGATGGTACTGCTGGAGATTGATGAAGGCTGGGAATTCGTGGCCGGGTTCCTGCTGGAGGTCGAAGGCGAAGACCTGGTTTTCGCCGGCGAAGACGCGGCCGGTGTTCCAGGTGACGCCTTTTGCCAGCAGGGCGTCGCCTAGGCCGAGGCGGGAGAGGTACTCGAGGCTGCGCTTGGCGTGGCAAATGGCGCGGGAGCCGATGGAGACGGTGTCGTCGTCGTCGAGCAGGACGACGGGGATATTGCGTTGGGCTAGGTCGAGCGCGGTGGCGAGGCCGACCATGCCGCCGCCGACGATGATGACGGGGTGGCGGGCGCCGTGGTCGGTGGGGGGGTGGTGGGGGTAGCGGGGTGGTTGGTAGGGCATGGGGCGCTGGGGGGCGGAGGGGCGGTTAAGGAAGAAAGTGGCCACAGAGGCACAGAGACACAGAGGAGCAAGGCAAGGGAGAAGATGCTGCTTCTCCCTTCTGTTCTTCTCTGTGCCTCTGTGTCTCTGTGGCCACTTGCTTTCTTTCTCTCAACCGCTCAGCGCTTGATTTCGCCGTCTTGCGCGGATTTATTTTCCAGGGCTTTCCACATGTCGATGTCGCGTTCGGCGGTCCAGATGCGGGGGGTGTCGATCCCCTGGGCTTCGTCGAAGGCGCGGCTGACGTTGAAGGGCATGCAGTGGTCGAAGATGACCCAGTGGCCGAATTCGGGGCGCATCTTGTCCATGGCCTCGGCGTAGATGGTGCGGAGGTCCGCGCCCTTGGCGGCGGCTTGCTTGACGATGGCGAAGAGCTTGCTGGTGAAGGCTTCGGTGCCGTCCAGCGCTTCCTTCACTTCGGCGGCGTTCATGAGGGCTCGGCCTCGGCCGGGGACCATTTTCTCGGCGCCGAGTTCGCGCAGCTTGCGGATGGTGCTGGGCCAGTCGGTGAAGTGCGCGTCGCCACAATAGGGGGTGGCGCCGAATTCCACGGTGTCGCCGGCGAAGAGGACCTTTTCCTTCGGCAGCCAGACGATGGTGTCGCCGGCGGTGTGGGCGCGGCCGATGTGGATGACCTGGGCCTCGCGGTCGCCGAGCCAGAGGGTCATCTTGCCGTGGAAGGTCTGGGTGGGCCAAGTGAGGCCGGGGATGCTTTCCTTGCCGCGGAAGAGGCGGGGGAAGCGGCCGATCTCGCTGTCCATGTCCTGCTGGCCGCGTTCGACGATCATGCCGCGGCAGACATCGGAGGCGATGATGCTGTGGGCGGGGTAGCCGGTGGCGCCGAGGACGCGGACGGCATGGTAGTGGGAGAGGACGATCTGGTTCACCTTGCGGTCGGTGACCGTGGCGATCTTTGCCTGGACGTCTTGCGCCATCAGGGGGGTGGCTTGGGCGTCGACGACGACAACGCCGTCGGGGCCGACGATGATGCCCGAGTTGGGGTCGCCTTCAGCCGTGTAGGCGTAGAGGCCGCGGCCGAGTTCGTCGAAGGAGACCTTCTTTTCGGCCATGTCGTTGGTGGAGGCGAAACCGGACATTCTGTGCCCTCCCTGGCGGCTGGTTCGCAGGATGCACGAACCGGCGTAGGCTGTCTTCGGCGATAGTTTCAAATGGAACGGATGGCAAGCGTGGAGGTGGAGGAGGGGCCGTTCCTGCTGGAGGCGTTCCTGCCGTACCAGCTTTCGGTGGCGGCGAACCGGATTTCTCGGCTGTTCGCGCGGCGGTATTCGCGGGCGTTCGGGCTATCGATCGCGGGATGGCGGGTGATGGCGGTGGTGGGGCGGTTCGGGGCGATCACGGCGAGCGTGGTGGGCGAGCGGACCGAGATGGACAAGGTGAAGGTGAGCCGGGCGGCCGGTGGGCTGCTGGCGGCGGGGCTGCTGGAGCAGGCGCCGGACCCGGCGGATGGGCGGGCGCGGCTGCTGCGGCTGACGGAGCGCGGGCAGGCGGTGCACCGGGCGATTGTGGCGCAGGCGCGCACGCTGGCGGGTGATCTGGCGGCGGGGATGGATGCGATGGAACTGGCGGCGCTGCAGGGTGCATTGGCGCGGCTGGCGGCGCATGCGAGGGTTCTGGATGCGGCGGAAGGCGAGGGGGAGGCCCCTGCCCCGCCGGAGCCTTAGGAAGGAAGCGTCTTCTTTTTTCTGAAGAAAAAAGAAGCAAAAAAGACTTCATGAGCTTGCGCCCGTACTAAAAGTTTTTTGGTTCTTTTTTTCAAAAAAGAACATGCTTGTTTGCTTGAGGGAGGATGACATGGAACGCTTGATGCCGGTGGCGGAACGGGTTGGCGCGTTGCTGAAGCAGCGCGGCGACAAGGTGGCGGTGGCGGAGAGTTCGGCGGGCGGGCTGATCTCAGCCGCGTTGCTCGCGGTGCCCGGGGCCTCTGCCTATTTCCTCGGCGGGGTGGTGGTGTACACGCGCCTGTCGCGGAATCTGTTGCTGGAGCTGAGCGACCGGGAGTTGGCGAGCGTGCCGCCGAACTCGGTGCAGATGGCGGCGCTGATGGCGGGTGCGATGAAGGAGAAGTTCGGCGCCACCTGGGCGCTGGCGGAGACGGGGGCGGCGGGGCCGGGCGGGAACCGGTATGGGCACCCATCGGGGCGGGCGTGCTTTGCGGTGGCGGGGGCGATGCCGCTTTCGCTGCAGATCGACACCGGGCTGGATGACCGGGCGGAGAACATGTGGGTGTTCGCCGAGCGGGCGTTGTTGATGTTCGAAGAGGCGCTCAAAGGCTGATGGACGAGCTGGCGTTTCTGCGGGCGCTGCACCGGCCCGGGACGATCGTGGACGTGGGCGCGCATAATGGTGCGCTCACGGTGCCGCTGGCTGGGTTGCCGGGGGCGAAGGTGGTGGCGTTTGAGCCGTTGCCGCCGGCGTTTGCGCGGTTGCGGGCGGCGGTGGCCGGGTTGCCGGTGGAACTGCGGCCGCAGGCGCTGGGGGTGGGGCCTGGCCGGCTTTCGCTGGAGGCGCCGGTGATCGGGGGGATCCTGCGGGAGCAGTGGGCCTCGGTGGCGAAGGATTATGCGGCGATCGCGGCGGCCGACCCCAGGGTGGAGCGGATTGAGCGCTGGGAGGTGGAGGTGATCGCGCTCGACTCGCTGGGGCTTTCCGACGTGACGGCGATGAAGCTGGATGCCGAGGGAGCCGAGGAGGAGGTGCTGCGCGGGGCGGAGGCGACGTTGCGGCGCTGCCGGCCGGTGCTGACGGTGGAGATCGAGGAGCGGCACCGGGCGGGCAGCACCGTGGCGGTGCCGGCGTTCCTGGCCGGGCTGGGGTATCGCGGGTTCTTTGAGCTGGAGGGCGCGTGGCGGGGGATCGAGGATTTCGATGCCGCGACGATGCAGGTGGCCTCGGTGTCCCCAGCGAGTTTTGAGGCTTCGGACCCGTATGTGTTCGTGTTTGCCTTCCTGCCGGAGGAAGGCATAAGGGAAGGCGTGCTGCGCCTTCCCTGATGGGTGTTGCGCTAGGCCGCGGGGGTGGCCTGCTGGCGGGTTTTCCACAGCGAGTAGAAGATGCCGCCGGCGATCAAGGCCAGGGTGACGCCGAGCGAGATCGCCGGGTTCACCTTGCCGAAGATCTGGTTCCAGAAGATCTTGCCGCCGATGAAGACCAGGACCAGGGCGAGGGCGTACTTCAGGTAGTGGAAGCGGTGCACCATCGCCGCGAGCGCGAAGTAGAGAGCGCGCAGGCCGAGGATGGCCATGATATTCGCGGTATAGACGATGAAGGTATCGGTGGTGATGGCGAAGATCGCCGGCACGCTGTCGACCGCGAAGATGAGGTCGGCGGCGTTGATGATGACCAGGGCGAGGAACAGTGGGGTCGCCCAGATGACCATCTTGCCGGTGGCGGGATCGGGCTGGCGGACGAAGAACCTCTGGGCGTGCAGCTGATCCGTGACGCGCATGCGGGCGCGCATGAACTTCACCACCGGGTTCTTGGACACGTCCGGGTCGCTTTCCGGAACCACCAGCATCTTGATGCCGGTGGCGATCAGGAACGCGCCGAAGATGTAGAGCACCCATTCGTATTCCTGCACGAGCGCCGCGCCGACGGCGATCATGATGCCGCGCAGCACGATGACGGCCACGATGCCCCAGACCAGGGCGCGGTACTGGTAGGCGCGCGGGATGGCGAAGAAGGTGAAGATGAGGCTGATGACGAAGACGTTGTCGATCGACAGCGCCTTCTCGATGAAGAAGCCGGTGAAGTAGGTGAGGCCGGCGTGGGTGCCATCCGACGTGGTGATCTGCCCGGCCTCGAACGCCCACCAGATGCCGCCGCCGTAGAGCATGGCGATACCGATGTAGAAGGCCGACAGGCGCAGGCTCTCGGCGATGCCGAGTTCCTTATCCGTCTTGTTGAGCACGCCGAGGTCGAAGGCGAGGAGGGCTGCGACGATTGCGAGAAAGGCCGTCCACATCCAGATCGGTTTGCCGATCCACTCGATGAACAGCCATTCCATACGTCAATCTCCAGACAGGTGTGCAGAAACAAGCGAGGTCGCGAGATGGTCCCGAAGATGACCGGTATCAAGCAGGCAACCGGTACGAAGACGGTTCCATTACCGATGTTTCAGGAAGATGGGGCCTGGGATGACTGAAAGATAACCCCCCGGATCGTGAAAAGAATGATAACCGCAGCAGTGTTCGCGGTCCATGTTCGACCGTGCGAGACTTCATCTGTCCGGGAGGCAGTTCATGTCCATCACCACCATCGCAACGCATGTGCAGCCGGGGACACCGGCAGAGGTTGAGCGGCGGATGGGGCCCGCGCTGACGGTGGCGGAGGGATTCGGGGCCTGGATGGCCGCACTGGTGTTCGCGATCGAGGGGGATGAGGCAGGGGAGGCGCAGGCCGCGGCGGCGGCGGATGCGCTGCTGCAGAGCCGTGGCCTGCGCGGCGAAGTGCGGGCACGCAGCTCCTTCGCCTATGGAGCCGGCGAGGTGTTCGCCGACCAGGTGCGGGTGAGCGACCTCGCGGTGGTGTCGCTGGACCTGGCGCAGGGTATGGCAGGCCGGCTGTTGCTGTCTGCCGCGGTGTTCGACAGCGGCCGGCCGGTTCTGATGGTGCCGGAGACGGCCGGGCTGGCGCAGATGCCGCGGCGGGTGATGGTGGGGTGGGATGCTTCCCCGGGCGCGGCGCGGGCGGTGGCCGGTGCCATGCCCTTCCTGTGCCGGGCCAACGAGACGATCGTGGCGACGGTGAGCGAGGACAAGGCATTGCGGCCCGGGCAATCCGGCGTGGAGCTGACGCATCTGCTGGCGCGGCACGCGGTGCGGGCTTCGTTCACGGCGCTGCCGGGTGGCGGGGGCGGTGCGCTGGCGGCGCTGGTCGCGGGCGCGCGGGCGCATGGGGCCGAGATGCTGGTGCTGGGGGCGGTGCGACATTCGCCGCTGCACGACCTGGTGTTCGGCAGCGTGACCGATGGGTTGTTCCAGGGGGCGGCCGGGCTGCCCTGCCTGGTGGCGGCGTAGACGGCTGCCGGAACAGTTGCCGACCTTCCGGCAGATCGGCTGCTGCTCTAGGCCGGGCTGCAGCCGAGCGATTTGACCTTGCGGGTGGTGCTGGCGGGGAATTTCGCCAACTTGCTCGCCGGGCGGATGGGGCGGCGGAGCAGCTCGCCGCCGCAGTTGGGGCAGTGGCCCTTGAGCGTGCCATCCGTGCAGGTGGCGCAGAAGGTGCACTCGAAGGAGCAGATCCGCGCCTGCTGGCTTTCGGGCGGGAGATCGGTGCCGCAGCATTCGCAGCACGGGCGGAGTTCGAGCATCGGTGGCCTCAGGGGAGGAGGGTTTGGGCCTCGGCCCACCAGCCTCGGACGAGGTCGGCGGCGGGGGCTGGGCGGGCGAGGGCGGCGGATTGGCCGGCCCAGAGCTGCATGGCCTGGCCGTTGTTCGCCTTCGCGGCGGCGTCTCGCATGGGGGTGGTGAGGCCGCGTTGCACCGGGTAGGGCGCGGCGGGGTGGCCGGCGGTTTCGCGGACGTAGCTGGTGGCGACCGCGCGGCCGAGGCGGCCGCTGAACCAGCGCGTGGGCATGGTGGCTTCGGGTTCCAGGTTTTCCAGCGCCGCGGCCCAGGCCGGGTGGGTGGCGGCTTCCGGGGTGCGCAGCAGGGCGGTGCCGATCTGCACGGCGCTGGCGCCCAGCGTGAGGGCGGCGGCGATGGTGCGGGCATCCGCGATGCCGCCGGTGGCGATGATGGGGACCGAGAGGTGATCCGCGAGGCGCGGGAGCAGGGCCATGAGGCCGACGAGTTGGGCCTCCGCTGCCTCTGGCGTGAAGCTGCCGCGGTGGCCGCCGGCTTCAACGCCTTGGGCGACGATGGCGTCCGCTCCCGCGGCCTCGGCGGCGCGGGCTTCGGCCAGGGTGGTGGCGCAGGCGAACCAGGCGATGCCCAGGCGCTTCATCTCCGCCACCGCTTCTGGCGGGTAGAGGCCCATGATGGAGGAGACGGCCTGCGGGCGGGCGGCGAGGATCGCGGCGAGTTGGGCGTTGAAGTCCTGCAGGGGGGTGTCGCCGGCTTCGGGCGGGGGTTCCGGGCCGAAGCGGGAGAGAAGGGCGCGGACCCGGGCTTCGGCCTGGGGGTCGCGTGTGGGTGGGGCGTCGGGGATCCAGAGGTTGATCTGGAAGGCGCCGTTGGAGTGGGCGCGGAAGGTGGCGGCCCAGGCGGCGATGGCGGCGGGGTCGGAGGTGAGGGCACCCATCGCGCCCATGCCGCCCGCGTTGGCGACGGCGGCGGCGAGGGCGGGTGGGCAGGCGCCGGCCATGGGGGCCATGAGGATGGGGGTGGCCAGGCCGAAGCGGGCGCAGAAGGCCTGGGCGCGATGGCGGGCGGTCATGGGAAGGAAGACTCTTCTTTTTCTGAAGAAAAAGAAGCAAAAAGACTTTTCTGACTTGGTGCCGAGGTTCCGTGGAGGGACCGGGCCAAGGTTATGAAAGTTTTTTGGTTCTTTTTTTCAAAAAAGAACATGCTTGCTTCCTAGGTCAGATACCGCGCCGTGAGGTGGGCCTGGAAGTCCGCGGGATCGAGCGGCTTGCCGGTGGCTTCGCGCAGCAGGTCGTTGAAGCCGAGCAGGCTGCCTTGGGCGTGGACGTGCTTGCGCAGCCAGAGCACCAAGGGTCCGAGGTCGCCCTGGGCGAGCGCGGTGTCGATGCTGGGGATGGCGCGGCGGGCTGCCTGCATCAGCTGGGCGGCGGCCATGGCGCCCAGGGTGTAGCTGGGGAAGTAGCCGACGGCGCCGTCGTACCAGTGGATATCCTGCAGGCAGCCGCGGGCGTCGTCGGGCGGGGTGATGCCGAGGAGTTTGTGCAGGCCCTCGTTCCAGGCGCCGGGGAGGTCGGCCACAAGGAGGTCGCCGGAGACCAGGGCCTGTTCGAGGCGGAAGCGCAGGATGACGTGGGCGGGGTAGGTCATTTCATCCGCATCGACGCGGATGAAGCCGCGGGAGATGCGGCGCCAGAGGCGGGCGAGGTTGCCGGGTTCGTAGGGGGCGGGGTCGCCGCCGAAGGTGGCCAGGAGTGCGGGGCCGAGCCAGGAGAGGTAGGCATCCGACCGGCAGGCCTGCATCTCGACGATGAGGGACTGGGATTCGTGGGCGGCCATGCCGGCGTTCTCGCCGACGGGCTGGCGGGCGAAGGCGGCGGGGAGGCCGCGTTCGTAGAGGGCGTGGCCGGTTTCGTGCATCACGCCGAGGAGGGATTGGGCGAAATCGGCCTCGTCGTAGCGGGTGGTGATGCGCACGTCCGTGGGCGTGCCGCCGCAGAAGGGGTGGGTGGAGCGATCGAGGCGGGAATGCTCGGGTTCCAGCCCGGCGCGGGCGGAGAGGCGGCGGCAGAGGGCTTCCTGGGCAGATTCAGGGAACGGGCCGGTGGGGCGCAGGGGGGTGCCGCGGGCGGCCTGGAGCGCTTCGGCGCGGGGCAGCGCGTCGGCCAGGAAGGTTTCGTAGGCGGCGAAGACGGGGGTGACATCCTCTGCCGTGATGCCGCGCTGGTAGCCGTCCATCAGGGCGTTGTAGGGGGAGAGGCCGAGGCGGGGGGCCAGGGCGGCCGCCTGTTCGCGGACGAGGCGGATGACTTCGGCGAGGTGGGGCTGGACCAGGGCGAAGTTGCTGGTTTTGCGGGCTTCGCGCCAGGTTTTCTCGCAGGCGGAGTTGGCGCGGGCGGCGGCTTCGACGAGATCCTGCGGCAGGGCGGTGGCGCGGGTGTGGCCGTGGCGCATGAGGCGGAGGTTGGCTTCGTGCCAGGGATCTGCCGGCGGGGTGGTTTCGGCTTCGGCGAGGTCGTCGGCCACCTGGGGTTCGGTGGCGAGCTGGTGGGTGAGGCCGGCGAGGACGGCCATCTGGTCGCCGCGGGCGGCACCGCCTCCGGCGGGCATCATCGCGGCGGCGTCCCACCCCAGCATGGCGGCCGCTTCGCCGAGCGTGGCGATGCGGGTGACACGGGCGACGAGGCGGGCGTAGGCGGCGTCTGGAGCTGTGTTCATGAGGTGCGCACCTTGCGGGCGTAGAGGGCGAAGATGACGAGCAGGGCGATGGCCAGGCCATACCAGGTGATGGCGTAGGGCAGGTGGTTGTTGGGCGGGCGCGGCAGGGTGCGGGCCGGGTCTGGCGTTCCGGGGGGGCCCATGGCCACGAGGGTGTAGGGGGCGAGGTCTGGCACGCCGAGGGCTTGGCCGATCGCGGCGGGGTTCAGGGTGAAGAAGCGGCGGCCGGCGAGGTCATCCGTGGGGCTGAACCAGCCGGGCGAGTCGGCGGGGCGGATGTAGCCTTCCACCGCGGCCGGGCCGGATGCGATGGCCGGCGGGGGGACGGGGACCCAGCCGCGCTCCACCAGCAGAGGGGGGGCGCCGTCGCGGCGCAGGATGCCGAGAAGGCGGGCGCCGCCGGTGTTGCCGCGGACCTCGGCGCCGTAGAGGGCGGTGATCGGCTCGAAGCTGCCTTCGGCGCGGACGCGGGCGAAGGCGGGGGGGTTGGAATCGAGCGGGAGGGCGGGGCGTTGCTCGCTGGCGGCGATGGCGGCGAGGAGATCGCGCTTCCAAAGCAGGCGGCTGACCTGCCAGGTGCCGAGGGCCAGCAAGGTGGCCAGCATCACCAGCGTCATGAGGCCGGGGACCAGCAGGCGGCGGGCGGGCCCCGCGGTCACAGCCCCATCTCGCTGGCGCGGTGGCGGAACTGCATGGCGACGAGCGCGGCCTTGAAGATGCGGATCATCGGCAGGGCGAGGGCCAGGGTGACCACAGGCCAGAGCAGCGCGTGCACCCAGAGCGGCGGCTCGAACCGGAACTCGACCCAGAAGGCGAGGCCAACGACGATGAAGCCGAGGAAGAGGATGACGATGGCGGCGGCGCCATCGCCGGTGTCGTGGCCGCGAAGATCAAGCCCGCAGACGGTGCAGGCTGGATGGATGGCCAGCAGGCCATCATAGAGCGGCCCCTTCCCGCAGCGGGGGCAGCGGCACAGCAGCGCCGACTGCCACCACGGCGGGGGCGTGGCCATCAGTGGTGGGCGATCTCGCCGGCGCCCCACCAGTAGACGCAGATGAAGAGGAACAGCCACACCACGTCCACGAAGTGCCAGTACCAGGCCGCGGCCTCGAAGCCGAAATGGCGTTCGGCGGTGAAGTGGCCCTTGGTGGCGCGCAGGAGGCAGACCGCCAGGAAGATGGTGCCGATGATCACGTGGAAGCCGTGGAAGCCGGTGGCGAGGAAGAACACCGCCGGATAGACGCCGCCGCCGAAGAACTTGAACGGGGCGAGCGAATATTCCCAGGCCTGCAGGCAGGTGAAGAGCAGACCGAGCACCACCGTAATGGTGAGGCCCTGGATCAGCGCCTTGCGGTCGTTGTGCAGGATGCCGTGGTGCGCCCAGGTGACCGTGGTGCCGGAAAGCAGCAGGATCATGGTGTTGAGGAAGGGCAGGCCCCAGGGATCGAAGGTGAGCACGCCCGGCGGCGGCCAGGTGGGGTTCACGACGCCCAGGACATGCTCCGGATAGAGCGCGAAGTGGAAGAAGGCCCAGAAGAAGCCGACGAAGAACATCACCTCGGAGGCGATGAACATGATGACGCCGTAGCGCAGGCCGAGGCGCACGATGGTGCTGTGCAGGCCCGGGGTGCTGCTTTCCTTCAGCACGTCGCGCCACCAGCCGTACATCACCACCAGGGTGCCGATCAGGCCGAGGATGAGCATCCACCAGCTATGGTAGTGCGCGGCCAGCACGATGCCGGTGAGGGTGGCACCGCCGGTGAAGGCGCCGATGATCGGCCACGGCGAAGGGTCGACCAGATGGTACGGCTGCTTCAAGCCGGAGCTGGTGATGGAGGTGGCGCCGTGCGAGTCGCTGCTCATGCCATGCGTGTCCCGTGTGGTGGCCGCATCATCGTCAAAACGCGTCCCGCGGCAAGCGGGAAAGCGGCGCGGCTGTGTCGGTTCGAAAGAGGGAGTCCTTGCCGCCTCATGGCGTGGCCTGCTTGCGGCCGACATGCGGGCCGGCATTGGCCATCGAGGCGTCGTCGAGGCTGCGGAAGAAGGTGTAGGACAGGGTGATGGTGCGCAGGTTGCGCGTGTCCGGGTCGTTCAGGATCGCGGGGTCAACCCAGAAGCTGAGCGGGAAGGACATGTCCTGGCCGGGCGTGAGGGTCTGTTCGTCGAAGCAGAAGCAGGCGGTCTTGTGGAAGTAGCGGCCGGCCTTGTCGGGCGTGACGTTGTAGGTGGAGACGCCGGTGATCGCGCGGTCGGTGGGGTTGCGGGCGGCATAGAAGGCCACCGCCTCCTCACCCAGGCGCAACGTGACCTCTTTCTGGACCGGGGCGAACTTCCAGGGCATGCCGGAATGCACATCCGCGTTGAAGCGGATGGTGATGGTGCGGTCGACCACACCCGGGCTGGCGCCGGCGTCGATGCGCGGTGTGCCGCCATAGCCGGTGATCTGGCAGAAGATCCGGTAGAGCGGCACGGCGGCGAAGGACAGGCCGAGCATGCCGCCGATCACGCCGACCAGCGTGAAGGCAACGAGCTTGTTGTTTCCCTTGCGCGGCGCGGACGCCATTTCAGCCTCCCATTCCCGGCTTGAACATCTTCACCACCGCGATGGCGTAGAACAGGCCGGACAGGCCGAGCAGCACCACCAGCATGGCGATGTTGCGGCCGCGGCGGCGGCGGCGGAACTCGGCGGCGGCCTCCGGCGACATGGGGGGGGGGATCTGGTCTGACATGGATCAGCCCACCAACCGGTCTGCCGCCACGGCGGCGAAGAGGATGAAAAGGTAGGCGATGGAGAACTTGAACGCGGCGCGGGCCGGGGCATCGTTGGTGCGGGAGACGCCGGTTGCGTCCTGCTCATCGCGCAGCACGCGCCAGGAACAGGCGACGAAGCCGATACCGAGGGCCAGGGCGGCGGCGCCGTAGATCACGCCGACCAGACCGAGCGCCCAGGGGGCGAGGGACACCGCCAGCAGCACCAGGGTGTAGAGGAAGATCTGGCGGCGGGTTTCGCGCGCGCCAGACACCACGGGCAGCATCGGCACGCCGGCGCGGGCGTAGTCGGCATGGGCCCAGAGCGACAGCGCCCAGAAATGCGGCGGGGTCCAGAAGAAGACGATGGCGAACATCAGCAGCGGCAACACATCAAGCCCGCCGGTGACGGCAGCCCAGCCGATGACGGGCGGGAAGGCGCCGGCGGCACCGCCGATGACGATGTTCTGCGCGGTGCGGCGCTTCAGCCACATCGTGTAGATGAAGACGTAGAAGCCGATCGAGGCGGCCAGCACCAGGGCGGCGACGACGTTGGTGGCCAGCGCCATTACCAGCACGGAGGCGACGGCGAGGAAGACGCCGAAGCCGAGTGCTTCCCCGGGGGCAATGCGGCCGGCGGGGATGGGCCGGTTGCGGGTGCGGCGCATCAGGATGTCGATGTCGCGGTCGTACCACATGTTGATGGCACCGGCGGCACCGGCGGCGACCGTGATGCAGAGGATGGCGGTGGCGGCGAGCACCGGGTGCAGGTGGCCTGGCGCGATCACCATGCCGATCCAGCCGGTGAAGACCACCAGCATGACCACGCGCGGCTTGAGCAGCGCGATCCAGTCGGACACCGAGGAGCTCGGCGTCGTGGCGCTCAGAAGGTCGGGGGCGTGGGGGGCGGCACCGTCAAGGAGGGGGGCATTGCGCCCCCCTGTCTCGGCCAGTGCCTGGCTGGCGGTATCGTTCATGGGTTCACCGGATACGGGGCAGGACCTCGTAGGTGTGGAACGCCGGCGGGGAGGACTGGGTCCACTCCAGCGTCGTCGCACCTTCGCCCCAGTAGTTGTCGGCCAGCCGCTCCTTGGAGGTGAAGGTGCGGTAGATGACGTAGAGGAACAGGACCATGGAGGCAGCGCCGATATAGGCACCGATCGAGGCGACCATGTTCCAGCCGGCGAAGGCGTCGGGGTAGTCCACGTAGCGGCGCGGCATGCCCGCCAGGCCGAGGAAGTGCATCGGGAAGAAGGTGAGGTTCACGCCGACGAAGGTCATCCAGAAGTGCAGCTTGCCCAGCTGTTCCGGATACTGCCGGCCGCTCATCTTGCCGATCCAGTAGTAGAAGCCGGCGAAGATGCCGAACACGGCGCCGAGCGACAGCACGTAGTGGAAGTGCGCGATCACGTAGTAGGTGTTGTGCACGTACTGGTCGATGCCGGCATTGGCGAGGACCACGCCGGTGACGCCGCCCAGGGTGAACACGAAGATGAAGCCGACGGCCCAGAGCATGGGCGTCTTCATCTCGATGGAGCCGCCCCACATGGTGGCGATCCAGGAGAAGATCTTGATGCCCGTGGGCACGGCGATGATCATCGTGGCGGCCATGAAGTAGGCGCGGGTGTCCACGTCCATGCCCGAGATGAACATGTGGTGGGCCCAGACGACGAAGCCGACCACACCGATGGCCACCATGGCGTAGGCCATGCCGAGGTAGCCGAAGACCGGCTTGCGGCTGAAGGTGGAGATGATGTGGCTGATCACGCCGAAGGCCGGCAGGATCATGATGTACACTTCGGGGTGGCCGAAGAACCAGAACAGGTGCTGGAACAGGACCGGGTCGCCGCCGCCCGAAGGCTCGAAGAAGGCGGTGCCGAAGTTGCGGTCGGTGATCAGCATGGTGATGGCACCCGCCAGCACCGGCACCGAGAGCAGCAGCAGGAAGGCGGTGACCAGCATCGCCCAGATGAACAGCGGCATCTTGTGCAGCGTCATGCCCGGGGCGCGCATGTTGAAGATGGTGGTGATGAAGTTGATCGCGCCGAGCAGCGAGGAGATGCCGGCGAGATGGAGCGCGAACAGCACGAAATCGAGCGCAGGGCCGGACTGGTAGGTGGCATTGGAGAGCGGCGGATACAGCGTCCAGCCCGGGCCGGCGCCCGAGCCGACGAACTGGCCGGCCATGATCAGCGCGAAGGCCGGGACCAGCAGCCAGAAGCTGATGTTGTTGAGGCGCGGGAACGCCATGTCTGGCGCGCCGATCATCAGCGGGATGAACCAGTTGCCGAAGCCGCCGATCAGCACGGGCATGACCGAGAAGAAGATCATCAGCAGGCCGTGCGAGGTGATGGCCGCGTTCCAGGCCTGGCCGGAGGAGAACACCTGCATGCCGGGGGATTGCAGTTCCATGCGCATCAGCACGGAGATGATCAGGCCGCAGATGCCGCCGATCAGCCCGAAGATGATGTAGAGCGTGCCGATGTCTTTGTGGTTGGTGCTGAACAGCCAGCGTTGGGCGAAGCTGAGTTCAGCGTGGTGGTGATGGTCGTCGTGGCCGTGACCATGGCCGGCAGCGTGATCTTGTGCGCTCATGACTCTGCTCCTGCTGCCCTGTTCTACTGACGTACCGCGGCGAGCACGGCGCCACCAGGGACGGATCCCTGGGCAGGTGCCGGGGCGGCCACTTCGCGGATCGGGGTGGTCTCATTGGCGGCGAACTTCTTCTTCGCCTCCGCCAGCCAGGCGGTGAACTCGGCTTCCGGCAGTGCGCGCACCGCGATCGGCATGTTCGAGTGATCCTCGCCGCAGATCTGGTTGCACTGGCCGTAGAACGTGCCGGGGCGGTCGATACGCACCCAGGTCTCGATGGTGCGGCCGGGGATGGCGTAGCGCTGCACGCCGAGGGAGGGCACGAAGAAGCTGTGGATCACGTCCGCGCTGGTGGTGAGGATGCGGATATTCTTGCCGACGGGCAGCACCAGCGGCTCGTCCACGTCCAGCAGGCGGATGCCCTGCTGCCAGCGGACGCCCTTGGCATCCAGCGGCCGGCTGCCGAAGTTCAGGCCTTCCGCATCGGTGTAGGTGTATTCCCAGTACCACTGGTGGCCGGTGACCTTCAGGGTCATGTCGGCTTCGTGGGTACGATCCTGGAAGTAGACCAGGCGGAAGCTGGGGATGGCGATCACCACCAGGATCAGCACCGGGATCACCGTCCAGGCCACTTCCAGCACGGTGTTGTGGCTGGTCTGGCTGGGGTTCGGGTTCTTGTCGGCACTGAAGCGCCAGATCACGTAGGCCAGCAAACCGCCCACGAAGATGGTGATCACGGTGATGATCACCAGCACGAGGTGGTGCAGGCTGTGGATGTCACGCTGCACCGGGCTTGCGGCCGGTTGCATGCCCATCTGCCAGTTGCGCGGCAGGTCGGCGAGCGCGGGTTCCGCGAACGCCATGGCGAGGAGCGCGGTGCCAAGAGTGGCGAGGAAGGCGGCGGCAACCAGTCGCCGGAGAAGTGGCATCGTATGATCCATCCCGATGAGACGCTCCGGCACTGCACGCCGGGCCATGCAAGGATTTGGGCTACTCCGGCGCAGGACGGAGATCAAGGCCCGTGACCCAAAATAGGCAGGTTTTGCGGAAGCGCCACAGGGGTTTCGTCGGCCCGCGTTGCAACCGCGCACGAACGCGGCCGAAAAGCGGGCAGACAGTGCCGCAAGCCCCGCTGCCGGCTTGTGGGCCGGCTCCGCTGCCCAACCGGCTAGTTGCCGAATTGGGCGAGGGTGAACAGGCCGAAGGGCGGCACCGGGGTGAAGCGGGCCCCGGCACGCTCCTCCGGGTTGAACAGCGCGTCCACCGCGAAATCGGGATGCCAGCCCAGCGCGCGCGAGGCCGGCGCGAGGGTGCGCTCGGCCCACCAGCGCAGCCCGCCTTCGGCGGCGAAGTGGTTCACGAACAGGATGTGGCCGCCCGGCCGCACCACGCGGCGCAGCTCGGCCATCAGCTGGCGCGGATTCGGCACCACGGAGGCGACGAACATCGCCACGGCGATGTCGAACTCGCCATCCTCGAAGCCGGTTGATTCGGCATCCAGCTCCAGCAGGGCCTCGACATGGGAGAGATTCTCCGATGCGACGCGGGCGCGGGCCCGTTCCAGCATCTCGGCGGAGAGGTCGATGCCGGTGATGCGTTTGTCGCGGCGGTAGCGCGGCAGGGCGAGGCCCGTGCCGACGCCCACTTCCAGCACGCGTGTGCCGGGGAGGCGGTTGACCTCAGCTGCCGCGAGGCGTCGGCCCCAGCCGGACACGCCGCCGAAGACCAGGTCGTACACGCCCGCCCATCGGCGATAGGCGGCCCGAACGGCATCGGCATCCAGCGCGGAGTGGGGCCCGACCGATTGCGGTCGGGAAATCTGGCTCATGGTCTGGCTCGTCCCTCCGGGGGCGCGACCGGGCCGGAAGCCCGATTCGGATGCTAGGCTTAGCACGCACGCGCCTGCCAGGGGAGTCTGCCCTGGCAGGCGTGCCGTTCGCTGTTTGGAGTCGCGCCGCAAGGCTGCCGCCGCGGGGATCGCCCCCCCGGGTATCGGCCCATTGGGGATCAGCCCATTGGGGTCAATCAGCCGCCAGGTTCACCGCCGCCGCACGGCCGTTCGGCTGCTGCTCGACATCGAAAGTGAGCTTCTGGCCCTCATTCAGCGTGCGCAGCCCGGCCTTCTGGACCGCGCTGATGTGCACGAACACGTCCTTGTCCCCCGTATCGGGGGCGACGAAGCCATACCCCTTGGTTGGGTTGAACCACTTCACAGTACCCTTCGGCATCGGCTTCCGCCCCTTGATGTGGGGCGTCCGTCCCGGACATCGGACCGGCGGCCGGTGGGCTGACTGTCGGGTCTACACCTTGCGGGTCTTCACCTTCGGGTCGGCTCGGCGGTGTCGGCTCGGGCTGGGGGAACGCCCTCGTGCTTGCAGTCGCACTGCCTCCGGGCGCCGTGCAGAAGCTTCCTGCCGCAGCGCATGCCGGGGGCCATGCACCAGCTTAACGCGGCGGGGCGCGGAACGATCCATCCTCTCGAATTCGTGATGTTGGCTGATGCAACCTATGTCGGGCCGGTCAGGACAGGTCTGGATGCAGCCGGTCCACGCCCGAGGCACGCTCCCAGGCGCGGGCCACCTGGAACAGCGTGGCGTCGGCGAAGTGGCGGGCGACGAACTGCACCGAGAGCGGCAACCCGTCGCTGGACAGGCCGGCCATCATGGCGAGCGCCGGGTGGCCGGTGGTGTTGAACGGGGCGCGGGCCTGGCGCGGGTAGGTGCGGGCGGTTTCCTCCGCGTCCTCGATGCGGCTGGCCGGGTCCATGGAGCTGGCGCAGAGCAGCACGTCCACCGCCTCCAGCGCCGCATCCACGGCCGCGATCATCTCCGCACGGCGGCGTTGGGCGGCGAGCAGGTCGCCGGCGGTGAGGAAGGCGCCGGGCATCAGGCGGCGGCGGGCGAGCTGGCCGTAGTCGCCGGGGCGTTCGCGCAGCCAGAGGGCGTGGATGGTCCAGGCCTCGGCGTTCAGGATCACGCGGTTGACGGCGGCGAACTCGCCCAGGCTGGGCAGGGTGATGGTGCTGAGGATGGCGCCTTCGCCGGCCAGGGTGCGGGCGACGGTATCAAGGCCAGCGGCGACTTCGGGGTGAGCGGGCATGTCATGCTCGTGGAAGTGGCGGACATAGCCGATGCGCAGGCCGCGCACGCCGCGTTCCAGGCCGGTGGCGAAATAGCGGCGGGGGCCGGCGGCGCTGCCGGGGTCGTGCGGGTCGTACCCGGCGATGGTGTCCAGCAGCAGGGCGTTGTCGGCCACGTCGCGGGTCATGGGCCCGACATGGTCGAGCGAGAAGGCGAGCGGGAACACGCCGCGGCGGGACACCAGGCCGTAGGTGGGCTTGAGGCCGACGATGCCGCAGGCGCTGGCCGGGTTGCGCACGGAACCGCCGGTATCCGTGCCCAGCGCCAGCGGGAAGAACCCGGCGCCGAGGCCGACGCCGGAGCCGGAGGAGGAGCCGCCGGGGTGGTGGTCGCGGTTCCAGGGGTTGCGGGCGGGTGGCCAGGGCAGGTCGAAGCTCGGCCCGCCGATGGCGAATTCGTGGGTGGAGAGCTTGCCCATGATCACCGCGCCGGCCTGGCGCAGCTTGCCGACCACCACGGCATCGGCGGTGGCGGGGGTGTTGGGCATCACCTTGGAATGGCAGGTGGTGGGCAGGCCCACCACGTCGATGATGTCCTTGATCCCCACGGGCACGCCGTGCAGCGGGCCGCGGTGGCGCCCGGCGGCGATTTCGGCCTCGGCGGTGGCGGCGGCGGCGAGTGCCGCCTCTCCATCCAAGCGGATGAAGGCGTTCAGCTTGGGGTCCAGCCGCTCGATGCGGGCCAGCAGGGCGCGGACCAGCTCTGTGGGGGAGAGCTTGCGGGTGGCGAAGGCGCGGCTGGCCTGCGTGGCGGTGAGCCAGGCGAGATCGTCGCTCATGCGCCCGCTCCCACCTTCATCGGCGGCCAGGGTTCCACGGCGGGGTTGGTGGGGGTGTTGATCTCGCTGCTGCGTCCGATCGCTTGCTTGGCGGCGGCCATCACGCAGTCCGGGAACTCGGCCAGCGCGCGGTCCAGCCCGGCCTGGCGGGCCAGTGCCTCGATCAATGTCTTGTCCATCACGAACCCCCTGTGCGGCGAGGCGGCGATGGTGCGGCGGGGGCGGGCGCGGGCCAAGGGGGACGCGGCAAAAAAAACGGGCGGCACGACCAGGTCGTGCCGCCCATAAGGTGGCGCCGGCTCCATGGCCAGCGCGTAGGGGAGGAGTCCAGAACAATGCGAGTGGCCATCGCGGCCACGGGTGATACTATGAAGCGGAAATGGCTAACGGATCGTTAAGGCCGCCGGACAACGTGTTCATGTGATGCGTTCGGTCATCAATGCCGCATCGGGAGACGTGCCTATGAGTGTTCCGCCGCCGCGTACCGGCCCTCTGGTGGGCCTCAAGGTGTTGGAACTGGGCCATTATATCGCGGGGCCGTTCTGCACCCGGGTGCTGGCGGATCTCGGTGCCGAGGTGATCAAGGTGGAGCCGCCGGCGGGCGATCCGGTGCGCGGCTGGGGGGCGACCGTGAAGGGCCACCCGGTGTGGTTCAGCATCCATGGCCGCAACAAGCTTTCCGTGGTGCTGGACCTGAAGAAGGACCGCGAGAAGGCGCTGGCCCTGGCGCGGCGGGCCGATGTGCTGGTGGAGAACTACCGGCCGGGCCAGCTGGAGAAGCTTGGGCTGGGGCCGGATGTGCTGCACGCCGAGAACCCGCGCCTGGTGATCGCGCGCGTGTCTGGCTACGGGCAGAGCGGGCCGTATCGGGACAAGCCGGCCTTCGGTGCGATCGGGGAGGCGATGGGCGGCATCCGCCACCTCACCGGCCATCCCTCGGGCGCGTCCGACCTGCCGCCGCCGCGCTGCGGGATCTCGATCGGGGATGATCTCGCGGGGCTCTATGCCGCGATCGGGCTGCTTTCGGCGGTGTATGAGCGCGATGTGACCGGCACCGGGAAGGGCAGGATCATCGATGTGAACCTGGTGGATTCCATCGTGAGCCTGATGGAAGGCATGCTGCCGGAATACGCGATGGATGGCCGCATCCGGCAGCCCGCCGGGGCCGCGATCCCGACCGCCGCGCCCACCAACACCTACCCGTGTGCTGACGGCAAGTGGCTATGCGTGGCCGGGAATTCCGACCTGATCTTCGCCCGGCTGATGGCCGCGATCGGGCGGCCGGAGCTTGCCGCGGAGCCGCGCTTCGCCACCAACGCGCTGCGCTGTGCCGCCGCCGGCGAGCTGGATGCCGCCATCGCCGCCTGGACCCGCACCCTGCCGGCCGCCGAGGCGGAACAGCGCCTGGAAGACGCGGATGTGCCCTGCTGCCGACTGTTCGACATCGCCGACATCGCCGCCGACACGCACAACCGCGCCCGCGGGGCGGTGCTGGAGGTGGAAGACCCGCTGATCGGCCGCACGCTGCATTTCGGCCCCACCATCCGCTTCGACGGCGCCGCCCCGGAGGCGACAATCGGCTGGACCGGGCCGGCGCTGGGCGCGCATACCGACTACGTATTGGGGACGGTGCTGGGGGGCGGACGCTAGCCCTTGTGGGTGGCGCCGCGCACGGCATAACTGTGCGAAATCCGTGCGTTGTCGTTGCAATCTGCTATACAGGAGGCATGACGACCCGAAGAAAGCTGTTCGGCCACCTGTTTCCCACCCTGGCAGCGGCAAGCCTGCTGGCCGCCTGCGGGTCTTCGTCGCGCGCGCCGTCCTCCTCCTCCGGCGCCAGCCTGCGGGTGCCCGGCATCAACTGCGCCCCCTTCGCGCGCGAGCTTTCCGGCATCGCGCTGTATGGGGAGGCGGAGAGCTGGTGGCACAATGCGGCCGGCCGCTACACCCGCAACGAGCAGCCGGCCATCGGCAGCGTGCTGGTGTTCCGCCGCTCCAGCCGCCTGCGCTCCGGCCATGTTTCCGTCGTCACCCGCGTGGTCAGCCCGCGCCAGGTGCTGGTGACCCAGGCCAACTGGGTGCCAGGCCAGGTGGATGAGGACCAGCTGGTGGTGGATGTCTCTTCGGGCAACGACTGGAGCGAGGTGCGGGTGTGGTACCCGCCCACCAACACGCTCGGCACCCATGCCTACCCCGCGCATGGCTTCATCCATCCGCGCCGCCCGGCCACCTATGCCGAACTCGCCCGCGCCACGCCGATCGCCGCCCGCTACGCGCTTGATACCCACGGCCGCCCGGCGCCGCGCGCGCGCATTGACGGGTAGGCATCGGCTGCGCCAGCGAAAGAATCCAATCATCGCTTGCATCGGGCGATGTGGCGGGCCATGTGAAGGCGACGAGGGAAACGCCCCATTATCGGGGGAACGCCCCGCCTGGAGGATGTCATGGGTAGCTTCAGCATCTGGCATTGGCTGATTGTTCTTGCCGTTGTGCTGCTGCTGTTCGGCAGCGGCAAGATCAGCGGCCTGATGGGCGACTTTGCCAAGGGCATCAAGTCGTTCAAGAAGAACATGGCCGAGGACGACGCCTCCATGGAGGCCAGCGCCACCGACAAGCCGGCCGGCACCATCCCGGGGCCGAACGCCGGCACCCCGAACGCGAACCAGTCCACCGCCGCCCGCCAGGGCTAAGCCGGCAGGGAGCGCGCCCCGCACCCGGACCCGCGCCGTGCTCGCCCCTTCGGCCGTTCTGACCGATATCGAGGG
This sequence comes from Rhodospirillales bacterium, assembly GCA_947460455.1. Classification (GTDB taxonomy): domain Bacteria; phylum Pseudomonadota; class Alphaproteobacteria; order Acetobacterales; family Acetobacteraceae; genus CAMDGX01. Next base: position 59,411 of record CANHKG010000004.1, read on the forward strand.
CACGACCACACCCGCCGTGTTTATTCACGGCGTGCTCCTGCCCTATGCGCGCCGTGCCCTGCCCGATTGGGCCGGCCGCATCGACCTGCCGGACGTGGCCACCATCCTGGCGGAAATACGCCGCATGGTGCCGGACCAGCCGGAACTCACCACCCTGCAGCACTGGACCGACCGCGACCTCAAGCTCGCGCCACTCCAACGCCTGCAAGGGATGATCTGGGAACAAGGCTACGCCGAGGGCGAGCTGCGCGGGGAACTCTACCCCGACGTGCCGCCCCACCTGCGCGCCTGGGCCACCCAGGGTATCCGCATCTTCACCTACACCTCCGGCTCCATCCCGGCGCAGAAGCTGATCTTCGGCCATTCCACCGCCGGTGACCTCTCGCCCCTAATCGCCGGGTTCTTCGATACCCGCATCGGCGCCAAGCGCGACCCGGATAGCTACGTGCGCCTGGCGATCGGCATGAACGTGCCACCCTCCGCCGTGGCCTTCCTGTCGGACAACGAAACCGAACTGGACGCCGCCACCACCGCCGGCATGCGCGCCTGCCACATCGTGCGCCCGGGCACCGCAACCCCACCCTCCGACCGCCACCCCACCGCCGCCACCTTCGCCGAGGCCGCCAGCCTGCTCGGGTTGCCGCGGGTGGGGTAAGGAAGGCCAGGGCTCTGCCCTGGACCCGCCAGGGACCTGAGGTCCCTGGACCCACATGAGTTCCGCCTTCGGCGGGAGGGGCCGACCCGGTCTGTGTCGCGCGCCGAGACGGCCCCTCCCGCCGAAGGCGGAAAAGGTATCGGGGTCTGGG